>JBBSKO010000031.1:0-15255 GCA_038256225.1 Propionibacteriales bacterium
CTGCGGGCCCTGACCGCGCGGTGGCTCGGGCTGGACGTCCGCGACGGCCGGCTGCTCAGGCTGGACACCGCGACGATCTCGCAGCTCGGCTTCGAGCGCGAGAACCCGGTGGTGCTGCGGTGGAACGGCTGATCCGGTGACTGCGGGCGTCGACCCGGTCCTCCCGCCGGGGTGCCCGCGCTGCCGGTCGGAGCCGGTCCCCGACGGGCCGGCCTGGCGGTGCGACGAGCACGGCCGGATCACCCCGCTCTGGCGCCCGGTCGAGGTCGGGTACGCCGGGTTCGTCGCGCAGCTGCAGGCCTCGGACGAGCACCCCACGCTGCTGCCGTGGCCGATGGGCCCGGCCTGGACGGTCACCGACCACGCCCGGGTCGGCGGCGGCCCGCAGCACGGGCGGACCCTGGCGACGCTGACCTGCTGCTCGGGGCCGAGCGCCCTGGACGGGCCGGTCGACGTCCTCGTCGTGACGGAGGAGGCCGGGGTGGGTCTCGGCGCCCGGTGCGCCGGCGTGGGCGAGCACCAGCCCGGTCCGCAGCTGGGGGAGGGCCCGCCCGCCGTGTGGGTCCGCCTGGGCCACCAGTCCGTCCCGCTGTGGTCGCTGTCGACCAGCGGCGCGGGGGTCGAGCTCGACCGGTCGGTGCTGGTGGGGGAGGCGCTGGGCCGCTGGCTGTGGCTCGTCCTGCGGCCGGCCTCGGCCATCCTGCTGCTGCGCGAGGACTGGGTGCTGCGCGACGCCGCCGAGCTGGGACCGGTCCTCGTCGAGGTGCCCTTCGGTGGTCCGCGCCCACCCTGGTGAGCTGCCAGGCCCAGGCCCGGCGGGTCTGGCTGGGCCGGGTACTGGTTGGAACGGTGCAATTGCGGAGTTCCGACAGGTTTGCAGGCGGGCAACCCGTCACAACCACGCAATTGCGCTGGATCAGCAGCCCTCGGGAGGTGCGAGCCCGACAGGTGGACAGCCGGTGGAACCGGGAGCCGTGCGCAGGCTCCTAGGATCCCCGGATGAGGATCGACCTGCACACCCACTCCGACGTCAGCGACGGGACGGCCCCGCCGGCGTCGGTCGTCCGGGACGCCGCCGCCGCCGGGCTCGACGTCGTCGCGCTGACCGACCACGACACCACGCGGGGCTGGGCGGAGGCGGAGCAGGCGGCCCGCGAGGTCGGTGTCGACCTGGTCCGCGGGATCGAGATCAGCTGCACCCACCAGGGTCGGGGCCTGCACCTGCTGGCCTACCTGCCGGACCCGACGCACCCGGGCCTGCGGGGCCTCCTCGCGCGCATCGTGGAGGGACGCAGCAGCCGGGTGCCCGCGATGCTGGCTCAGCTGCGCGAGGCCGGCGTGGGCATCGAGCAGGCCGACCTCGACCGGGAGGGCTCCCGCACGGCGGCGACGGGGCGCCCCCACGTCGCGGACGCCCTGGTCCGGCTGGGGGTCGTCGCCAGCCGGGACCAGGCCTTCAGCGACTGGCTGGACGCCGGCCGGCCGGGCTTCGTCGACCGGTGGGCGGCGACGGCGACCGAGATGGTGCAGGTGGTCGGGGAGGCCGGGGGCGTCACCGTGGTCGCCCACCCGTGGGGCCGCGGCGGGCGCGCGGCGCTGCCCGAGGACGAGATCGCGGTGCTGGCCGCGGCCGGCCTGGCCGGGATCGAGGTCGACCACCAGGACCACGACGACACCGACCGGGCCCGGCTGCGCGAGGTCGCCGGGGACCTGGAGCTGGTCGTCACCGGCTCGAGCGACCACCACGGCACCGGCAAGGTCGACCACGACCTGGGCTGCCACACCACCGACCCCGAGCAGTACGGACTGCTGCTCGCCCGCGCCGCGGCCGCCTCGGCCGCCAGCGGCCGCGCCACCCCGGAGGTCGTCCAGCCGAGATGACGGTTCCGGACAGCCGAGATGACGCTCGCGGACAGCCGAGATGACGCTAGCGGCGCCCGATGCCCTGCAACCGCTGCAGCGCCCGGCTCGGGACGACCCGCGCCAGGGCGACCGCGACCTTGTACTGGGGGCTCGGGACCGACAGGGCCCGCCCGCGGGCGTGGTCGGCCAGCGCGTCGTCCACGAGCCGGCGCACGTCGAGCCAGAACATCCCGGTGCCCGGGGTGACCTGCATCCGCTCGTGGAACTCCGTGCGGGTGAAGCCGGGGCACAGCGCGCTGACGGTGACCCCGCGCGGGGCGTACTCGGTGGCCGCCCAGGCGCTGAAGCTGTTCACCCAGGCCTTGGCCGCCGCGTAGGTGCCGCGGGGCAGGAACGCCGCGACGCTCGAGACGTTGATGATCCCGCCCCGGCCGCGCTCGCTCATCGGACCGAGGGCGGCGTGCGAGAGCCGCATCACGGCGGTGACCAGCACGTCGAGCATGGCCTGCTCGGCCTCGACGTCGTTGTCGCCGAAGCGCTGCTTGAGACCGAACCCGGCGTTGTTGACCAGCAGGTCGACCGGACGGTCGCGGTCGGCGAGGCGGTCCTCGACGGTACGCAGCCTCGCGCGGTCGGTCAGGTCCGTGACCAGCACCTCGACGGCGGCGCCGTGGTCGGCGCGCAGGGTCGCGGCGACCTCCTCGAGCCGGGTGCCGTCACGGGCCACCAGGACGAGGTCGTGCCCGCGCTCGGCCAGCGCCCGGGCGAACTCGTGGCCGATGCCCGCGGTCGCCCCGGTCACCAGGGCGGTCGGCCGGGGCGCGGCGGAACCGGGGGCAGAAGACGACATGCCGCGAGTCAAGCACCGCGTGGTCCGCAGCGGGAGGGGTGGTGCGGCATGATGGGAGGCGATGACCACGACCCTCGCGATCGCCAACCAGAAGGGCGGCGTCGCCAAGACCACCTCGGTGGCCTCCCTGGGCGCCGCGCTCGCCGAGCTCGGCGACGCGGTCCTGCTCGTGGACCTCGACCCGCAGGCCTGCCTGACGTTCTCCCTCGGCATCGACCCCGAGGACCTCGAGCTGTCGGTGCACCACGTCCTGACCAAGGGCCTGGACCCGACCGAGGTCGTGCTGGAGACCGACGACGGCGTGCACCTGCTGCCCGCCACGATCGAGCTCGCCCGCGCCGAGGCCGACCTGCTGACCCGTACCGGGCGTGAGCACGTCGTGCGCGGGATGATCGAGGACCTGGCCGCCGCCGGGAGCCACTACGACTGGGTCCTGCTCGACTGCCCGCCGTCGTTGGGCGTGCTCACCGTGGCCGCCCTGACCGCGGCGGACGGGGTGGTGGTGCCCCTGCAGTGCGAGACCCTCTCCCACCGCGGTGTCGGGCAGCTGCTCGACACCGTCCACGACGTCCGCCGCTTCACCAACCGCGACCTCGAGGTGTGGGGCGTGCTGCCCACCCTCTTCGACGGACGCACCAACCACGCGCGCACCGTCCTCGAGACGATCTCCGAGACCTACGACCTCGCCGTGATCGAGCCGCCCATCCCCAAGACGATCAAGTTCGCCGAGGCCCCTGCCGCCGGTCGGTCGATCCTGTCGACCAGCCGCAGCAGCAAGGGCGCCAAGGCCTACCGCGAGGTCGCGGTGAACCTGCGCGAGCGGGTCCGCGCCGCCGCGAAGGGCTGACCCGGGCGTGAGCAGGCGCCGCTCTTCCGGCCGGCCCCGGTACGGGCGGATCGCGACGTTCGCGGTCTCCGTGGCCGTCACCGCCGTGGCGTTCCTGGGCAGCGCCGGCGTGCTGCCGGCCGACGACGGCCAGGACGTGCCCGCCGCGGCCGCGATCGACCCGACCGCTGCCGCCCCGACGTCGTCCACCCCCGAGCCGACCCCCGACTTGACCGCCGACGCCGCCGCCGAGGTCACCGCCGAGCCGGTGGAGGACACCGCGCTGCCGACTCGTTCCGGTGAGGGCCGCCGCGTGGTCTACAGCGAGTCGCGCCAACGGGTGTGGCTGGTCGGCACGAACGGCCCGCAGCGCACCTACCCGGTCTCCGGCAGCGTCTACGACAACCTCGACCCCGGCAGCTACGAGGTCTTCTCCCGCTCCGAGCAGGCCTGGGGGATCGACGACTCGGGCACGATGAAGTGGTTCGTCCGGTTCACCCAGGGCGACAACGCCGCGATCGGCTTCCACGACATCCCGGTCGACGACGGCCGCAGGGTCCAGGGCGTCGACGAGCTGGGCACGCCCCTGTCGCACGGGTGCATCCGCCAGCGCACCTCCGACGCGAAGGCCCTGTGGGACTTCGCCCCGCTCGGCACGACCGTCGTCGTCACCGCCTGAGCCCGCTCCGCGACCACGGCGGACGCACCGACGGCCGGCCCCCGTGGGGGACCGGCCGTCGTCGTACGGGTGCGGCGTCGCTCAGCCGTCGGAGGCCGGCGCCGTCGCGGTGGCGGAGCCGGTGTCGCGACCGCCCGAGGAGCGGCGGCGGCGACGGTTGCGGCTGCGCGGGGCACCGCCCTCGGCGGCCTCGCCGCCGGCGGAGGAGCCCGGGACGGCCCCGGTCGCGGTCGCCGAGGCGCCGCCGTCGGCACCGGCGCTCGCGCCGTCGCCGGAGCGGGTGCGCCGGCGGCTCCGGTCACGCGCCGGACGCTCCGAGGAGCCGGAGCGCTCGGAGCCTCCGCGCTCGGAGCGGCCACGCTCGGGACGCTCGCGCGGGGGCAGCGGGGCGGGGTCGACGATGCGCCCGCGGGTGCCCGGGGCGATGCCCTGGTCGTGGAAGAGGTGCTCGGAGGTCGAGTACGTCTCCGGCGGCGACTCGAACGGCAGGTCGAGGGCCTTGTTGATCATCTTCCAGCGGTGCAGGTCGGCCCAGTCCACGAACGTGATCGCGGTGCCGGTCGCCCCGGCGCGGCCGGTGCGGCCGATCCGGTGGACGTAGGCCTTCTCGTCCTCGGGGCAGTTGTGGTTGACCACGTGGCTGACCCCGCGCACGTCGATGCCGCGGGCGGCGACGTCGGTGGCGACGAGGACCTTGAGCTTGTCCTCGCGGAAGCGGGTCATCGCCTTCTCGCGGGCGGCCTGCTGCATGTCGCCGTGCAACGCGCTCGAGGCGAACCCGCGCTCGGCGAGGTCGTCGGCGATCCGCTGGGCCTGGCGCTTGGTGCGGGTGAAGACGATCATCTTCTCGGCGTCCGCGGACTGCAGGACGCGGCCCAGGATCTCGGGCTTGTCGAGGTCGTGGACCTGGTAGATGAACTGCGCGGTCGCCGGCACGGTCTGGCCGTCGTCGGAGGACTCCGCGCGGATGTTCATCGGGTGCCGCATGTGGGTGCGCGCCAGGGACACGATCGCGGCCGGCATGGTCGCCGAGAACAGCATCGTCTGCCGGGTCTCGGGCGTCATCCGCAGCATCCGCTCGACGTCGGGCAGGAAGCCGAGGTCGAGCATCTCGTCGGCCTCGTCCAGGACCAGGGCGTGCACGTGGCCGAGGTCGAGCGCCTTGCGGTTGGCCAGGTCGAGCAGACGGCCGGGCGTGCCGACGACGATGTCGACGCCGGCCTCGAGGGCCTCCAGCTGGGGCTCGTAGCCGACGCCGCCGTAGATCGTCAGCACGCGCAGGCCGCGGTCCTTGCTGGCCAGGTGCAGGTCGCTGGAGACCTGGAGCGCGAGCTCGCGGGTCGGGGCCACGATCAGCGCCTGCGGCTTGCCCGCGGGCAGGTCGGCGTAGGCCGGGTCGTGCGGGGCCACGCTGCGCTGCAGCACCGGGATGCCGAAGGCGAGGGTCTTGCCGGTGCCCGTGCGGGCCTGGCCGATGAGGTCGGTGCCCATCAGGGCGACCGAGAGGGTCATCTCCTGGATGGGGAAGGGGGTCACGATGCCGCCGCGCTCGAGCGCGTCGGCGATCTCGGGGTGGACCCCGAGGTCACGGAAGGTGGTCAATGCGTGCGTCGCTTTCGTCTGCCCGGCGAGGCACTCGTAGGACCGGTCGCCGGAGGTCGGATGCGGCCGATCGGGCGCCGACCGCGCACATGCACGAGCGCCGCGGAGTGCCGGGTCCTCGGGGCCCTGCGGGAGCAGGCGAGGACGGCGTCGGCGAGGCGCTCGACAACCCCACCCTATCGCTAGGGTGCCGACATGGCTGAATCTCACGAGGGTGCGGCGACGTCGCCCACCGGCCCCGACGTCCCGGTGGCCTTCGAGGACCCCGGTTACCGCGAGGCCGTGGTCGACCTCCTGGGCGTCATCGCCTACGCCGAGATCTCCGCCTTCGAGCGGCTGGCCGAGGACGCCAAGCTCGCCCCGACCCTGGCCGACAAGGTCGCGCTGGCCGCCATGGCCACCGCGGAGTTCTCCAAGGTCGCCGCGATCCACGACCGGGTCCGCACCTTCGGCGGGGACCCGTTCGAGGCGATGACGCCGTTCCGGCTGCCGGTCGAGCAGTTCCACCGCCACACGGCGCCCGCCGACTGGCTGGAGAGCCTGGTCAAGGCCTACGTCGGCGACGGCCTCGCCAACGACTTCTACCGCGAGATCGCGGCCTACCTCGACCCCGGTACCCGGGACCTGGTGGTCACCTCGGTCGAGGGCGGTGAGCACGCGGCCTTCGTGGTGGACCGGGTACGCGCGGCGATCGCCGCGGACCCCCGGGTCGGCGGCCGGCTCGCGCTCTGGGGTCGCCGGCTGATGGGGGAGGCGCTGATCCAGGCCCAGCGGGTGGCGGCCGAGCGGGACGCGTTGTCGGCGCTGCTGGCCGGCGGCGTGGACCGCCCCGGTCTCGACCTGGCCGCGCTGGGCAGGATGTTCACCCGGCTGACCGAGCGGCACGCCGAGCGGATGGCGCTGCTCGGCCTCGACAGCTGAGCAGCACCGGCGCCCGGCGTACCGGTGGTGCGGTGGGTCGGGTCAGCCGCGGAAGCCGACGGCGCCGGTGCTGCTGGTGCCGATCTCGACGTAGGCGAGCTTGGTGGCCGGCACCACGACGGTGCGGCCCTTGGTGTCGGTGAGCATGAGCACGCCGTCGCCTGCCACGGCGTCGGCCACGGCCTGCTGGATGTTCTCCTGCGTCTCGCCGCTGTCGACGACGAGCTCGCGGGCGGCGTACTGGACGCCGATCTTGACCTCCACGATGGTCTCCTCTGCTGGTGGTCGGGGGGTGCACGGGGATCCGTGCGGTGGAGCGGAGGAGCTCAGTGCTCCTCGGTCTTGGGGTAGCCGCGGATGCCGCGCCAGGCCAGCCCGGCGACCAGCGCGGCGGCCTCCTGGCGCTCGAGCCCACCGGCCTCGGTGAGCCAGAAGCGGGCGCTGACCTGGGCCATGCCGACCAGCGACACGGCCAGCAGCCGCGAGGCGCCGGCAGGCAGGCCGGTGTCGTCGGCGATGACGGCCGCGATCATGGTCGCGCAGTCGGCGGTGACCCGGTCGACCTGCTCGCGCACGGCCGGCTCGTTGGTCAGGTCGGACTCGAAGACGAGGCGGAAGGCGCCGGCGTCGTGGGCGACGTAGGTGTAGAAGGCGTCGACGGTGGCCGCCACGCGCTGCTTGTTGTCCTGGGTGGCCTCGAGGGCCTCGCGACAGCCGGAGATGATGGCGTCGCAGGAGGTGTCGAGCAGGGCGAGGTACAGCTCGAGCTTGCCCGGGAAGTGCTGGTACAGCACCGGCTTGGACACCCCGGCCCGGTCGGCGATGTCGTCCATCGCCGCGGCGTGGAAGCCCTGGGCGACGAAGACGCCGAGCGCGGCGTCGAGCAGCTGGACGCGTCGTTCGCGGCGCGGCAGGCGTCCGCCACGCGGGCGGCCCTCCTCCACGTCGTGCTGGCCGATGACCACGGGGGACCCTCCTCGTCGGGACGTCGTGCGCCGGTGCGTGCGCCCGGCAGGGCGCCGGACCCGGGGAGCCTATCCCGGTGCCAAGGCCGTCCGGATGACGGGACGAGCCCGGGAACACGGCGCGGTGCGGGGGCGTTGTGGTCTCGTACGACGACAGACATCCCCGAACCGCGATCCACGCCTCACCGATCGGAGCGACCCGTGTCCCTGGCCCCCCTGGTGGAACCCGCCGACGAGCTGACCAACGACGAGGTCCGTCGCTACAGCCGGCACCTGATCATCCCCGACGTCGGGATGGCCGGTCAGAAGCGGCTGAAGAACGCCAAGGTGCTCGTGATCGGCGCCGGCGGCCTCGGCTCGCCCGCGCTGCTCTACCTGGCCGCGGCCGGCGTCGGCACCCTCGGCGTCGCCGAGTTCGACGAGGTCGACGAGTCGAACTTGCAGCGCCAGATCATCCACACCCAGTCCGACATCGGGAAGTCGAAGGCGGTGTCGGCCAAGGAGTCGATCGCCGAGGCCAACCCGTACGTCGAGGTGGTGCTGCACGAGGAGCGCCTCGACAACGACAACGTGATGGACGTCTTCCGCGGCTACGACCTCATCGTCGACGGCACCGACAACTTCGCGACCCGCTACATGGTCAACGACGCGGCCTACTTCCTGGGCATCCCGTACGTCTGGGGCTCGATCTACCGCTTCGACGGCCAGGCCTCGGTCTTCGCGCCCTCGCTGGCCGACGACGCGCCGTGCTACCGCTGCCTCTACCCCGAGCCCCCGCCGCCGGGCATGGTCCCCAGCTGCGCCGAGGGCGGCGTGCTCGGCGTGCTCTGCGCGGCGATCGGCTCGATCCAGGTCAACGAGGCCATCAAGCTGATCACCGGCATCGGTGACCCGGCCGTCGGCAAGCTCGTCATCTACGACGCCCTCGAGCTGGAGTGGCGCAAGCTGCGCGTGCGCAAGGACCCCGACTGCGCGCTGTGCGGCGAGAACGCCACCGTCACCGGCCTGATCGACTACGACGCGTTCTGCGGCGCGATCTCCGACGAGGCCGCCGACGCGGCCGCGGGCTCCACCATCTCGGTGGTGCAGCTGGAGCACATGCTCAAGGAGCGCGAGGAGGGCACCCGCGACTTCACGCTGGTCGACGTCCGGGAGCAGAACGAGTTCGAGATCAACAAGATCCCTGGCTCCGTGCTGATCCCCAAGGGCGAGTTCCTCAACGGCAACGCCTTCGAGCAGCTGCCGCAGGACAAGCCGGTCGTCCTGCACTGCAAGTCCGGCGTGCGCTCGGCCGAGGCCCTGGCCGCGCTCCAGGGCGCCGGCTACTCCGACGCCGTGCACGTCGGCGGCGGCGTGGTCGCCTGGGTGAACCAGATCGACCCGAGCCAGCCGTCCTACTGACGCACGACCCCGCACGACCCCGCCCGACCCGTCGGGCACCGCACGGCCCCGCCCCCGCGTAACCCGTCGGGGGCGGGGCCGTTGTGACCTGCATGACCCGTCCTCGCCGCACCCTGGTGGCCCGCACGCTGGCCGCCCTCGTCCTCGCCTCCGGCGCCGCCGTCGCGACCACCGCCGTCACCGCCGCCCCCGCCACGGCCGAGGCCGGCGGGCGCTGGGCCCCGGCCGAGACCGCCCGGATCCACCCGGGCGTGCAGATGTACACCCGGGGTGCGCAGTGCACGGCCAACTTCGTCTTCACCGACGCCCGGGACCGGACCTACGTCGGGTACGCCGCGCACTGCGCCGGCCTCGGCGAGGCCACCGACACCGACGGCTGCCGGGCCGCGTCGCTGCCGCTCGGCACCCGGGTCGCCTTCACCGAGGGCGGTTCCCTGGTCGACGGTGGCACCCGCGTCGGGCGGGGCACGCTGGCGTACTCGTCGTGGCGCACGATGGACCGGATCGCCACCACGGCGGCCAACCCGTGCGCCTACAACGACTTCGCGCTGGTCCGCGTCGACCGCGACGACGTGCGGAAGGTCAATCCGAGCGTGCCGTTCTTCGGCGGCCCGACCGGCATCGACCGCGACGGCACGGCCCGGGGCGACCGGGTCTTCTCGTACGGCAGCTCCAGCATCCGCGGCGGCCTCGAGGTGCTCTCGCCTAAGGTCGGCGCCTCCCTCGGCGACGCGCCCGCGGACGGCGGCTGGTCGCACCCCCTCTACACCGTCACGCCCGGGATCCCCGGCGACTCCGGCTCGGGCTTCATGACCGCCGGCGGTACGGCGATCGGCACCCTGTCCACGCTCGGCCTCGCGCCGCTGCCGGCGTCGAACAACATCGGCGACCTGGCCAAGGAGCTCCGGTTCGCCCAGCGGCACGCC
This sequence comes from Propionibacteriales bacterium, assembly GCA_038256225.1. Classification (GTDB taxonomy): domain Bacteria; phylum Actinomycetota; class Actinomycetes; order Propionibacteriales; family Nocardioidaceae; genus Nocardioides. The sequence goes on from JBBSKO010000031.1 coordinate 10,034, forward strand.
GGCATCGACGGCCTGCGGCTGGTCCGCGGCACCGAGCCGTTCGACCCGGCGGTCCCGATCCCCTGATCTGCCACGATGGCCCGGTGACGCTCGCCGACGACCTGCTCGCCGTCTACGACGACCGGCTCCGCGGGGAGGCCGAGGTGGCCTCCGCCGGCTGGACCGCGGCGCACGGTCCGCTCTGGCTGGCGCGGTACGGCCGGCACGGCATGGTCACCTACCGCACTCTGGACGGGCTGAGCCGGGACGACCTCGACGCCCTGGTCGGCGAGGTGGCGGCGCGGTGGGCCGCCGACCCCGAGGTCACCGACTGGGAGTGGAAGACGCGGTCCCACGACGAGCCCGCCGACCTCCCCGACCGGTTGCGCGCCGCCGGCCTGGTGGCCGAGGAGCTCGAGACGATCATGCTCGGGGAGGCCGCCTCGCTGGCCGTCCCCGTCGACCTGCCCGACGGGGTCGAGGTACGACGCGCCGACGTCGGCCCGGACCGGGAGTCGTGGGTCGCCCGCGCCGCGGCGCTGCAGCGCGAGGTGTTCGGCCAGGGGCCGAGCGACGCCGAGGTGCTGGCCCGGCTCGACCGCAACCAGGGCCGGGCCGGGATGTGGGTGGCCGCCGTGGGCGACGAGGTCGTCAGCGCCGGCCGGCTCGAGGTCGTCCCCGGCACCGGCTGCGCCGGGCTGTGGGGTGGCTGCACCCACCCCGGCTGGCGGGGCCGCGGCGTCTACCGGGCCCTGGTGGCCGCCCGCGCCGCGTGGTGCCTGACCCAGGACGTCACCTACCTGCACAGCGACTGCTCACCGATGTCGCGCCCGATCCTGGAGCGCGCCGGCCTGGTCGCGGTCACCACCAGCACGCCCTGGGTCGGGCCCGGGGGCGCCGCACCCGCCGTCCCCGGTGCGGTGGACTGACCCGGTGCGGCACCCGGAGGACTACGTCGAGGACGTGCTCACGGTCGTGGAGTCCGTGCCGCCCGGTCGCGTGACGACGTACGGCGCGGTGGCCCGGGCGGTGGGCGCCTACGGGCCCCGGCGCGTCGGCAACGTGATGGCCGAGCACGGAGGGGGAGTGCCGTGGTGGCGGGTGGTGCGCGCGGACGGCTCGTTGCCCCCCAGCCACGACGCCCGCGCGCGGGAGGCGTACGCCGCGGAGGGCACGCCCCTGCGGCCGTCGGGGGCGGTCGACCTGGTCTCGGCCTTCGTCGAGCCCGCCCCGCCGGCGCGGGGTCCGGCACACTGACCCCGTGCTCTACTCCGCGCTCCACTCGGTCGTCCCGCCGCTGGCCAAGGCGGTGTGGCGACCGACGGTGACGGGGCTCGAGCACGTGCCCCGCTCCGGTGGCGTGCTGCTGGCCAGCAACCACCTCAGCTTCATCGACTCGGTCGTGATCCCGGTCGTCGTGCCCCGCAGGGTGGTCTTCCTGGCCAAGTCGGACTACTTCACCGGCACCGGCGCGAAGGGCGCCGCCACGCGCGCCTGGTTCGAGTCGCTGGGCATGCTCCCGGTCGACCGGGACGACACGAACGCCGCGCTGGCCAGCCTGGGCATCGCCCAGGAGGTCCTCGAGCGGGGCGACGCGTTCGGGATCTACCCCGAGGGCACGCGCTCGCGGGACGGACGGCTGTACCGCGGCCGCACCGGCGCCGCGCACCTCGCCCTGACCACCGGCGTCCCGGTGGTCCCGGTCGGGCTGACCGGGACCGAGGACCTCCAGCCGGTGGGGTCGCGGCTGCCGCGCGTGGTGCCGGTGACCGTGGCCTTCGGCGCCCCGATCACGACGGTCGGCCGGTTCGAGGGCGTGCCGCTGGGCCGCGCCCGCCGCGAGCTCACCGACGAGCTGATGGACGCGATCGCGGCGCTGAGCGGCCAGGAGCGCGCGCCCGGCTACAACGAGCGGTCCGCCACGACCTGACGACCCCGGTCCGGGCTCACGGCCGACCGGCGTGCGGGACGTCGACCCGCACGGCGCGCATCTCGGCCTCCCGGGCGGCGCTGCGGGCGTGCTCGTCGAAGTCGGGCGCGCAGCACAGGAAGAGGGTGCGGCCGTCGGCGCCGCCGAGCATGCAGGCGAAGACGCCCGTGCCGGTGCTGATCTCCTCCAGCACCCGCCCGCCCTCGGCCACGCGGACCACCCGGCCACCGAGCGCGTCGGCGGTCCAGAGCGCGCCCTCGGCGTCCAGGCAGCACCCGTCCGGAGCCAGCGCGAGCTGGCCGATCCCCTCGGCCTGGGTGCGCGAGGTCGGCAGCTCGCCGAAGGTCGCCCAGTCACGCCGTGGGCCGAGGGTGCCGTCGGAGGCGATGTCGAAGGCCGAGACGCGGTTGCCGAGCGTCTCGTCGACCACGAGCACGCCGTCGTCGGTGATCACGCTGCCGTTGGGGAACCAGAGGTCGCGGGCCACCACCGTCACCGTGCCGTCGGGGTCCACGCGCAGCAGGTCGGCGGTCTCGAGGTCGGCGCCGCCCATCAGGTCGAAGCCGAAGTTGCCGAGGTAGGCACGTCCCTCCGCGTCGACGACCATGTCGTTGGGGTGCCCGGTGACGTACGCCGACACGTCGGCGTGGGTGACGAGGGTGCCGTCGGGCTCGCGACGCAGGACCCGACGGTCCTTCATCGAGACCACCAGCAGCCGCCCGTCGGGCAGCCAGCCCAGCCCGGACGGCTGCGCCGGGACCTCGGCCTCGACCCTCAGGTCCTCGCCGTGCTCGGTCGTCGACAGCACCCGGTGGGTGTAGAAGTCGACCATCCACAGCCGGTCCTCGTGCCAGCGCGGGCACTCCAGGAAGGTCATGCCTGACAGGACGGTGCTGATCTCGCGGCTCATGGGTGCACGCTAGCGCCGACGTGACGCCGCTCACAGGCCCGGGCGGACCGCCTCAGCTGAGGTCGACGAGGCGCAGGCCCGGCTCGGCCGGCTCCGGGTCCCCGGTGAACCGGTGGGCACCGACCCGGGGGCCCGCGTCCGCGAGCTCCTCGAACGGACCGTCGAGGAGCGCCTCCCGCATGGCGGGGACCGGGTGGTGGCTGCCGCCCGCGGAGGTCGACAGCACCAGGGCCTCGAGGTCCAGCAGTCCCGGCAGCGCCGCGACGGCGCCCGCGAGGTCGGCCTCGGCCAGGTCGTCGAGCACCCCGCCCAGCACCAGCACGTCCACGGGCAGGACACGGAGGTAGGCGTCGGTGGTGCCGGGGTCGGCGCAGCGCACGTCGACGTCGAGACGGAGCGCGCGCGCCGTGCCCCGGGCGGCCGCCGCCAGGTCGGGGTCGGGCTCGACCAGGGTCGCGCGGACGGTCGCGGGGGACCCCGCCAGCACCGGCAGCACGTCGCTGCCGTCGCCGGCCCCCAGGACCAGCAGCCGCACCGCCGCGCCCGGGCCGTCCCCCAGCTCGCGCAGCTCCCGGGCGAGCAGGCGTCGTACGGTCCCCACCCGCTCCGCGTCCGACGGGTCCTGCCCGGGCTGGCCGTGGTCGCTCACGGCTCCAGTGAAGCAGCCTGTCGGCGGGGCGTGCTGGGATGGGGCCGTGCCCTCGACCGACGCCCGTCACCACCCGGCCTGGCGGCTCGCGCCGCCCGCCGCGCCCCCGACGGTGCCGACCCTCGACGAGCACCAACGACGCGTCGTCGACCACGACGGCGGGCCGCTGCTCGTCCTGGCCGGGCCCGGCACGGGCAAGACGACCACGTTGGTCGAGGCCATCGTGGACCGCGTGGAGAACCGCGGCGCCAGCCCGGAGTCGGTGCTGGCCCTCACCTTCTCGCGCAAGGCCGCCGAGCAGCTGCGCGACCGGGTGACCGCCCGGCTGGGTCGCACCACCGCGACCACCCTGAGCTCGACCTTCCACTCCTTCGCCTACGGCCTCCTGCGCCGCTACGCCCCGGCCGAGCTCTACGAGGCGCCGCTGCGGCTGCTGTCCGCGCCGGAGTCCGACGTCCTGCTGCGCGAGCTGCTGGCGCGCACCCCGGAGGCGGTGCCGTGGCCACCGGCCCTCGACCGGGCGCTGGGCACCCGCGGCTTCGCCCGCGAGGTGGGGGCGGTGCTGGCCCGGGCCCGCGAGAAGGGCCTCGACGGCGAGCAGCTCGCGGGCCTCGGCCACGCCCACGACGCCCCGGAGCTGGTCGCGGCCGGAGCGTTCCTCGACCAGTACCTGACCACGATGGACTACCTCGGGGCCACCGACTACGCCGACCTGATCCGGCGCGCCACGATCGAGGCCGCCGAGCACCGCGACGAGCTGCGCGCGCAGGTCTCCCACGTCTTCGTCGACGAGTACCAGGACACCGACCCCGGGCAGGTCGCGCTCCTGCGGCAGCTGGCCGGCGACGGCCGGGACCTGGTCGTGGTGGGCGACCCCCACCAGTCGATCTACGCCTTCCGGGGCGCCGAGGTGCGGGGGCTGCTGGAGTTCCCCACGCAGTTCCCGCAGCGTGGTGGCGCGCGTGCCGACGTGGTGGCGCTGCGGACCACCCGCCGGTTCGGGCCACGGCTGCTGATCGCGGGGCAACGGGTCTCCGGCCGCCTGGGCCTGCCCGGGACGCTGCCGGCCGAGGCGATGGAGGCCTTCCGCCACCCCGTCGCCGACCCGCCGCCCGGCCTGGGCCAGGGCTCGGTCGAGGTCACGACCTACGACTCCGAGCGCGCCGAGGCCGAGCACCTCGCCGACCTGCTGCGCCGCGCCCACCTCGAGGACGGCGTGCCGTGGCACGAGATGGCCGTGCTGGTGCGCTCCGGGCGCGGCTCGATCCCGGGCCTGCGGCGCTCGCTGGGCGCGGCCGGCGTCCCGGTCGAGGTGGCCGCCGACGAGCTCCCGCTGGTCCACGACCCGGCCGTGCTGCCGCTGCTCGACGCGCTGCGCGCCGCGGTCGACCTGCACGTCGAGGACCCCCAGCGCACCGACCACCTCGACGCGGCGCGGGCCGAGGCCCTGCTCACCGGACCGCTCGGCGGGATGGACGCCAGCCAGGTGCGGCGGCTGGGGCGGGCGCTGCGTCAGCGGGAGAAGGAGCAGGCCCACGACGGCGGGCGGACGCCTCGGACCTCGCGCTCGCTGCTGCGGTGCGTCCTGGTGGAGGAGGGGTTCCTCGACGGGGTCGCGGGCCCCGAGGCCGCGGCCGCCCGGGCGCTGCGCGACCTGGTCGCCGGCGTGCGCACCTCGCTGGCCGACGGGGCCTCGGCCGAGGACGCGCTCTGGGCCCTCTGGTCCGGCACGGACTGGCCCCGGCGGCTCCGTC
>JBBSKO010000032.1:0-15230 GCA_038256225.1 Propionibacteriales bacterium
CTCGGGGGCGTTCCAGAAGTCGGCGATGATGTCGAGGCAGCGGTCCTCGAGCTGCGCGGTCTGCGGGTACTCGTCGCGGTCGACGAGGTTCTTGTCCGCGGCCTCGGCCATCAGCTTCTCGGCCTGCGGCTCCATCCAGGTCGTGCCGAAGGTGGCCACGTTGAGGCGGGCGTGGCCGTCGAGCATCAGCTCGTCAGCGATCACGTGGTAGGCCGTCTCAGGGTCGACCGAGCTCTCCGCCATCCGCCGGCGCGGGATGTCGACGACCGCGCCGTCCCGGCTGAACTGGGGCCGGACGTCGAGGCCGTCCTGCAGGCTCTGGGCGGACGAGTACTTCGGCATGTGGGGGCCTCCCGGGGTGGTGCGACGGCCCTCGCGAGCCGGCCGGTGATCGACCGACCGCCCATGACTACCGGAGTTGCCGATCGCCGTCCACCGCCCTCCCCGCCCCCCTCGATTCGTAACTCAACCGTACGTCCGGTAAAGTTAGTGGCATGAGGCCCAACCAGCGCACCGCCGTGCTCGACGCCGCCCTGCGGCTGCTCGACCGCGAGGGCGGCGCCGAGATCTCGTACGACGCCACCGCCCAGGAGGCCGGCCTGACCAAGGCCGGGGTGATGTACCACTTCGGCACGCGCGAGGAGCTCGTCCTCGGGGTGGTCGGGCACGCCGCCCGTCGGTGCGAGGCCGCGATGCGCGTCGTGGCCGGCGGCGGTCCGGAGGGCCTCTCCCCCGCCGAGCGCACCCGGGCCTACGCCGAGGTCGCCGTCGGCGGGGACCTCAGCACCGCCGACGTGGCCGTCTTCGCCGACGCGCTCTACCGACCGCACCACGCCGGCCCCTGGCGCGAGGTGTTCGCACCCTGGTTCGACCTGTCCGACTGCCCCGACCCGGACCTGCGCGCCCGCCTCTGCGCGGCCCGCCTCGCGGCCGACGGCCTCTGGCTGGCCCGCGCCACCGGCCTCTTCGCGCCGGGCGCCGACGGCCAGCCCGGGATGGACGACGTGGTCGCCGAGGTCCGTCGCCTGCTGGAGCCGACCCCGTGACCCGCCACCGCCCGAGCCCGGGCCGCCTGTCCGGCCCCCGGCTGCCGCTGGCCGCGGCGATCGCCAGCGAGGTCACCGCGACGCTCGCGCTCCGGGCCGCCGTCGACCAGCCGGCCTGGTACGCCCTCACGGTCGTCGGCTACCTCGCCGCCTTCGGCCTGCTGGCTCGCACCCTCGAGGCCGGGATGCCGGTCGGGGTGGCGTACGCCGTGTGGGCCGCCACCGGGGTCGCCGCCACCGCGGTGCTCGCCGGGCCGCTGTTCGGTGAGGCCCTGACCCCCCTGGTGGGCGCCGGCATCGCGCTGATCGTCGTCGGCGTCGTCGTGGTCGAGCTCGGCGCGCACCGCGCCACGACCGCCCGGTCCGCCCCGCTCCAGGACGGAGCCGACCGGTGACCGCGGTCCTGCTGGTGCTCGCCGTGGTCGGAGAGGTCTCCGGGACGCTGTCGCTGCGCCAGTCCCGCGGGCTCCGCCGGCCGGCCTGGGTGGCGGCGACCGCGACCGCGTACCTGCTGGCCTTCGTCCTGCTCGCCGTGGTCCTGCAGCGCGGCGTGCCGGTGGGGGTGGCGTACGGCGTCTGGGCGGCGCTCGGCATCGTGCTCACCGCGGTGGCCGGCCGGGTGCTGTTCCGCGACCCGCTCACCCCGCAGATGGTCGCCGGGATGGCGGTCGTCCTGGCCGGGGTCGCCCTCGTCGAGCTGGGCTGAGGCCGCGGGCGCCGATCCACCCGACGGGAGGTTTCTTCTCTCGCCCGGGGGGCCTAACGTCCCAGGGATGAGCGTGGACGAGGTGGAAGGACTCCAGGACCACCCCCGGTGGGGTCGGCTCCCCGACCTCGGCCTCGACGACCGGCACGACCGGCTCGTCGTCGTCGCGGCCCACCCCGATGACGAGAGCATCGGCGCCGGCGGGCTGATCGCCCGGGCGCACGACCTCGGCATGCAGGTCTACGTCGCCCTGCTCACCGCGGGCGAGGCCGCCGACCCGGCCGTCACCGACGGCAGCCGGCACGCCCTGGCCCGGATGCGCCTGGCCGAGATGGAGGAGGCCGTCGGCCTGCTCGCCCCCGGCGCCCCCGTGGTCTTCCTCGGCGCCCAGGACGGTCACCTCGACGAGGTCGAGGCCCAGGTCTCGGCCTACCTCACCGAGACCCTCGGGCAGGGCGGCCGCACCCTGGTCGCCGCGCCCTGGCGCGCAGACCCGCACCCCGACCACCGCTCCGCGGGCCGTGCCGCCGCCACCGCCGCGGCCGCCGCCGGCGCTCGTCTCGTGGAGTTCCCCGTCCGCCTGTGGCTCGACGCCGACCCCGGCGAGGCGCCGTGGGACCGGATGGTCCAGCTCTCCCTGAGCGAGGCCGAGCGCGACCGCAAGGTCGCGGCGATCGGCGCGCACGCCAGCCAGGTCCGCTCCCCCGACGTGCTGCGCTCCCGGCTCGCGCACCTGGCCGGGACCGTGGAGCACCACGTCCTGGAGCCGGCGCCCGTGCCGGCGGAGTCCTAGCCCGACGTCGGGCGGTGGGCCCGCTCGTACGCGTCGATCTCGCCGAGGACACGCGTGCGCACGTCCTCCGGCGCGAACGACGCGCGGACGCCCTCGCGCGCCAGCTCGGCGAGGCCGGCCTGGTCCAGGCCCAGCAGGTCGGCGGCGATCTCGTGCTCGCGGTTCAGGGTGGTGGCGAACATGGGCGGGTCGTCGGAGCCGATCGTGACCCGGACGCCCGCCGCGACGAAGGCCGGCAGGGGGTGCTCCGCCAGGGACGCGACCGCGCGGGTCGCCACGTTCGAGGACGGGCAGACCTCCAGGGCGATCCCCCGCTCGGCCAGGTGGGCCAGCAGCGCCGGGTCCTGCGCGGCCGACGTGCCGTGCCCGATCCGCTCCGCCCCGAGATGCTCCAGGGCGTCCCACACCGTCTGCGGGCCGGTGGTCTCCCCGGCGTGCGGGACGCTGCGCAGCCCGGCCGCGCGGGCGCGGTCGAAGTGGGGGGCGAACTGGGGCCGCGGCACGCCCACCTCCGGGCCGCCGAGCCCGAAGCCGACCAGGCCCTCGGGGCGGTGGCGCAGGGCGTACTCGAGGGTGGCGTCGGCCGCCGGGATCCCGGACTCGCCCGGGATGTCGTAGACGAACCGCAGGACGACACCGAGCTCGCGCTCGGCCGCGACGCGGGCGTCCTCCAGGGCCTCGGTGTAGCCCTCGATCGGCACGCCGACCGCCACCGAGGTGAAGGGCGTGCAGGTCAGCTCGGCGTAGCGCACCTGCTGCCCGGCCAGGTCGCGGGCGACCTCGTAGGTCAGCGTCCGCACGTCCTCGGGCGTGCGCACGAGGTCGACGACGCTGAGGTAGACCTCGATGAAGTGCGCGAAGTCGCGGAAGTCGAAGAACGCGCGCAGCTCGTCGAGGTCCGCCGGCACCCGGCCCGGGTGCCGCGCCGCCAGCTCGGCGACGATGCGCGGCGAGGCCGACCCGACGTGGTGGACGTGGAGCTCGGCCTTGGGCAGCCCGGCGATGAACCCCGGGAGGTCCACTGCTGCGGCGGGCGTCACGCCCACCGGCTCAGCCCTGCTCGATCGTGCTGATCAGGTTGGCGGAGAGCTCCTCGACGGTCTGGCCGTCGGTGAAGGGCTCGCCGTCGACCAGGATCGTCGGGGTCGCCGTGACGCCGGCTTCGGAGGCCTCCTGGGTGGCCTGGTCGACCCAGTCCTCGAAGTCGAGGTCCTCGATCGCGGCGCGCACCGAGTCCTCGTCCGCGCCGGACTCCACCGCGAGCTGGACGAGCGCCTCGTCGTCGGGGAACGGGCCGGACTCGCTCGGCTGGTTGGCGAACAGCTCGTCGTGGAAGGTCTTCGCGACCTCCGGTCCCTCGGAGTCCAGGACGGCGGCGAAGGCGTTGGTGGCGCGCTCGGAGTAGTCGCCGATGCGGGCCAGGAAGTTCAGCGGGCGGTACTCGACGTAGACCTGGCCGTTGTCGGCGAGTCGCTGCAGCTCGTCGCCGCTGGCGGCCTCGAACTGGCCGCAGAACGGGCAGAGGAAGTCCTCGTAGACCACGACCTCGGTCGGGGCCCCGGGGTCGCCGACGCCCAGGGAGTAGTCGCTGGCGCCGGCGGGTGCGGCGTCGACGTCGCTGCTGTCGTTGCTGGGCCAGAAGACGTAGAGCGCACCCACGACCAGCACCACCACGAGGACCACGGCCCCCACCGAGGCCAGCTGGCGGTTGCGGTTGCGGCGGCGCTCGGCCTCCAGCGCGGCGGCGGTGCGCTGCGTGCGCGCGGCCCGGGACTCCTGATCAGAACTCTTCGACACGGCACCACCGTAGTGAGCGGTGCTGAACGCGTCCTGAGAAGGGCCACCCCGTCCTCGCGCGTAGGGTGCCCGCCATGAGTGAGCGACTGGTGTGGATCGACTGCGAGATGACCGGGCTGGACCTGGAGAAGGACGCCCTGATCGAGGTCGCCGCGCTGGTCACGGACTCCGACCTGAACGTGCTGGGCGAGGGCGTCGACGTGGTCGTGAAGCCTCCGCCGGGCGCGCTGGAGCAGATGATCCCGCTGGTGCGCGAGATGCACGAGAAGTCCGGGCTGCTCGAGGAGCTGGACGCCGGGACGACCCTGGCCGACGCCGAGAGGCAGGTCCTCGACTACATCACCGCGCAGTGCCCCTCGGGTTCGCGCCCGCCCCTGGCCGGCAACACGGTCTCCACCGACCGGATGTTCCTGGCCCGCGACATGAGCGACCTCGACGCCTACCTGCACTACCGGATCGTCGACGTCTCCTCGATCAAGGAGCTGGCCAAGCGCTGGTTCCCGAAGTCCTACTACGCCGCCCCGGCCAAGCGCGGCAACCACCGGGCGCTCGCCGACATCCAGGAGAGCATCGAGGAGCTGCGCTACTACCGCGAGGCCGTCTTCGTGCCGGCCCCCGGGCCGGACTCGAGCACGGCGCAGGAGGTCGCCGCCCGCCACGGCGGTGCCGTGACGGGCCTCGGCCGCGACGAGCCGGCGCCGTCCCCCGATGCGGCCGGCCCGGCCTGAATGTCCTATAGTCGCCTCCGGTCTGCGGTGCACCCGCGGACCGCGCGGTGGGTATAGCTCAGCTGGTAGAGCGCCGCCTTGTGGTGGCGGATGTCGCGGGTTCAAGTCCCGTTACTCACCCCAGTCGTCAGAGCCCCCGACCCGGTCCCGGGTCGGGGGCTCGACGCGTCGTCAGCGGGTCCGGTAGACCGCGACCTCGGAGGCCTTGACCACGAAGTACCCCCGCGTGCCCGGGGCGAGGTCGAGCTCGCTGACGGCCCGGACGGAGACGTCGGCGCTCAGGGAGCCGGCGCGCACCCGCACCTGGCCGCCGTGCGGCTCGAGGTCGGACACGGTGACCTCGACCAGGTTCCGGGGGCTCCCGTGGGGCGCCTCGAGGAAGACCGAGACGGCCGACGGACCGAAGACCGCCACCGCGTCCTCGCCCTCCCCGGGGACGGGCTCGGCCGCGATCCCCTCGACCCGCATCGAGCGACCGCCGTACGCCACCTCGACCGCACCGTCGCGCCAGACGCCGCGGAGCATGTTGAGCCCGGCGACCCGGGCCGCGAAGGTGCTGCGGGGGCGGGAGAGCACCTCGGCGCACGGGCCCTGCTCGACGACGGCACCGTCCTCGAGCACCACGACCCGGTCGGCGAGCAGCAGCGCGTCGAGCACGTCGTGGGTGACCAGCAGGACGGTGCGGTCGGCCAGCACCCGGCGCAGGGTCTGCCGCAGCTGGGGTGCGACGTCGACGTCGAGGGCCGCCATCGGCTCGTCGAGGAGCATCAGCGACGGCGTCGCGGCCAGCGCCCGCGCGACCGCCGCCCGCTGGGCCTGCCCGCCGGAGATCTCGGCGGGTCGTCGTCCGGCGAGGTCGGCCACGCCCACCTCCTCCAGCCACTGCCGGGCCGTCTCCCGGGACGTCGAGCGGCTGGCGCCGGTGCTGCGCGGGCCGAACGCCACGTTGTCGAGGACGCTGAGGTGCGGGAAGAGCAGCGGCTCCTGAGCCAGCAGGGAGACGTGGCGGTCGTGCGGCGGGACCTGCGTACGCCGCTCGCCCGGGCGTCCCTGGGAGGTCAGGACGCGGTCTCCGAGGACGACCCGGCCGCGGTCGGGGACCAGGTGACCGGCCAGGACCGAGAGCACGGTCGACTTGCCGGCCCCGTTCGGACCGAGCAGCGCGACGGTCTCGCCCTCGGCGACGTCGAGGGCGACGTCCACCCCGCGCTCGTCGACGGCGGCGTCGAAGGAGAGGCTCACACCGCGCTCCTGCCCTGCCGGGCGAACCCGATCACGACGACCGCGACGACGACGAGCACCAGGGACAGCGCCACGGCGGCCTCGGCGTCGGTCTCGCGGCGCAGGTAGATCTCCAGGGGCAGGGTGCGGGTGATGCCCTGCAGGCTGCCGGCGAAGGTGATGGTGGCGCCGAACTCCCCCAGGGAGCGGGCGAAGGCAAGCACCGCCCCCGAGGCCAGCCCGGGCAGCACCAGCGGCAGGGTGACCCGGCGGAAGACCGTGGTCGGTCGGGCACCCAGGGAGGCTGCCACGGCCTCGTACCGGCGCCCGGCACTGCGCAGGGCGCCCTCGAGGCTGACCACGAGGAACGGCATCGCCACGAAGGTCTGGGCCAGCACCACCGCTGTGGTGGAGAAGGCCACCTGGAGACCGAGCAGCTCGAAGGTCTCGCCGAGCAGCCCGCGGCGCCCGAAGGTGTAGAGCAGCGCGATGCCGCCGACGACCGGCGGCAGCACCAGCGGCAGCAGCACCAGCGAGCGCAGGACGCCCTGGCCGCGGAAGCTGGTCCGGGCCAGGACGACCGCCATCGGGACACCGAGCAGCACGCAGATCAGGGTGCTCGTCGCCGAGGTGCGCAGGCTCAGGGCCAGCGCCTCCCGCGACGACTCGGAGGTGATCAGCTCGAGGAAGCGGCTCCACGGTGTGCGGGCGACGATCGCCACCAGCGGGAGGAGCACGAACGCCGCACCCAGCAGCGCGGGGACGAACAACCAGCGGGGTACGCCCACCTGGTCCTGGTGCGGGCGGGATCGGGCCCGGGACCCGGGGCGGAGGCGGGCCATCTCAGGGTGCCGGCGCGAACCCGGCGCCGGCGAGCACGTCCTGGCCGGTCCGCGCGAGCACCCGGTCGACGAACTCCTGGGCGAGGGCGACCTCGTCGCTGTCGGCGACCGTCGCGATCGGGTACCGGTTGACCGCGTTCGCGTCCGCGGGGATGTCGACGCCCTCCACGTCGTCGCCGGCCGCGATCACGTCGGTGACGTAGACCAGGCCCGCGTCCGCCTCCCCGGTGGCCACCTTCGACAGGACGTCGGTCACCGACTGCTCCTCGCTGACCGGGGAGAGGTCCAGGCCGGCCGACGCCGCGACCGCCTCGGCGGCCGCGCCGCACGGCACCTCCGGCGCGCAGAGGACGAGGTTGAGACCGTCCTGGCCCAGGTCCTCCACTGACGTGATGCCGGCCGGGTTGCCCGGCGGCACCGCGATCTCGAGCGTGTTGGCCGCGAACACGGTCGGCGTGCCGACCAGGCCGTCGGCGGTCGCCTTGTCCATGCTGGCCTCGTCGGCGGACGCGAGCACGTCCGCCGGGGCGCCCTCCTGGATCTGGGCCACCAGGTCGGAGGAGCCGGCGAAGTTGAGCTGCACGTCGACGCCGTCGTCCTCGGCCTCGAGGTCGGAGGCGATCTGCTCGAAGGACGACGTCAGGGAGGCCGCGGCGAACACGGTGATCGTGGTGGTCCCGCCGTCCCCGTCCCCGCCGCCGGACCCGCAGGCGCCGGCCGCCAGGGCGACGAGCGTGGTGAGGGCGAGGGCGCCGGTCCTCCTCACGACTGTCCCTGGGGGGTCTCGACGATCACGGTCGTGGACTTGATGACGGCGACGGCCACGGACCCGAGCTCGATCCCGAGGTCGCGCACGGCCTCGCTGCTCATCAGCGACACGACCCGGAAGGGGCCGCACTGCAGCTCGACCTGGGCCATCACGGCGTCGACCTCGATGTTCGTGACCAGGCCGACGAAGCGGTTCCGGGCCGAGCTGATCACGCCGTCCGGCGGTCCGGGCGGGGCCGAGTGCTGGCGGGCGACGAGGGCGACGTCGTAGCCGTCGACGACCTTGCGACCGGACTCGTCGGTGGTGGCGGTGAGCAGGCCTCGGTCGACCCAGCGGCGGACGGTGTCGTCGCTGACGCCGAGGTAGGCGGCGGCGTCACGGATCCTCATGTGCGGCATCGCTACCGAGCCTAACCCGTAGATGCGTCGTTGTCTCGCGTCTTCAGTCTCGTCCGCGGAAGGCGAACGCGGCCAGGGCCGTGGTCAGCGGGACGGCGGCGACCAGGCCCAGCGTCGCGACCACGCTCCGCACGATCTCCTGGGCGATCACCTGGTCGGTCAGCACGCCACCCAGGGAGTCGTCGTTGGCGACGATCAGGATCAGCAGCGGCAGGGCCGAGCCGGCGTAGGCCAGGACGATCGTGTTGACCACCGACGCGATGTGGGAGCGACCGACCCGGCTGCCGGCCCGGTAGAGCTGGCCGACGCCGTACGCCGGGTTGGCCCGCGCGAGCTCGGTCACGGTCGCGGACTGGGTCACGGTGACGTCGTCGAGCACGCCGAGCGAGCCGATCACGATGCCCGCGAGCAGCAGGCCCTGGGTGTTGATGCCCTGGGAGGTGCCGACCGAGGCGGAGAGGTCGTCGGTGACGCCGGTCAGGTGCAGCGCCCCCACCGCGAGGGACGACAGCAGACCCGTGAGCGTCAGGCTGGCGAGGGTGCCGAGCACGGCCACGGTGGTCGAGAGACCGAACCCGTGGGTCAGGTAGAGCACCGTCAGCATGATCGCGGCGGACCCCACGATCGCGACCAGCAGCGGCGGCTCCCCGGCCAGGATGGCCGGCACGACGAAGAGCAGGAGCAGCACGAAGGTCACCCCCAGACCCGCGAGGGCGGCCAGTCCGCGCCACCGGGCGAAGGCGATCAGGGCCAGGGCGAAGGCGCCCGCCAGCACCACCAGTCCGGTGCCGCGCTGCTGGTCCACGATCGAGTACGTGTCGCCGTCCGGGCCGGTCCGGATCAGCACCACGTCGTCGCCCTCGGCGACCTCGGGGGCACCGGTGCCGTTCGGCAGCGGCACCTCGAGGTCGTCACCGTCCTCGGCGCCCCCGGTCACGCGCACCGTCGCGGTGCCGCAGCCGTTGACGTCGTCGGGGAGCTCCTCGACGCACTCCTCGGGCTGGACCCCGGTCACCTGCCCGGTGAGCTCCTCGGCACCGCCCTGCTGCTCCGGGGCGGCGACCCCCTCGGTCGGCCACAGCCAGACCATCGCGGCCAGGGTCAGGACCGCGATCGGCACGATCACCGCCAGGGCGAGCCTGCGCATCCGGCTGCTCTCCGGCGCGGCATGACGCGGGTGGTGCGCGCCCATCGTCGAGGCTCCTCACCGGGGTCGGGTGCCGGTCCACGGTCACGGACCGCCGGGCGTCGATGCTACGGCGCGGTCGAGGAGGACCACGACCCCGCCGGATAGCATCGGGCCCCGCCCACCCCGGAGGAGCCGCTGTGTCCCTGCCCGACGCCGTCAGGAGCGTGCTGCGCCAGTACGCCGGGTTCTCCGGCCGCGCACCCCGCTCCGAGTTCTGGTGGTGGTTCCTCGTCACCCTCGTCCTCGGTCTGGTCGCAGGGACGGTCGACCTCGCCGTGGCCGCCGTCGTCGGCGTCTCACCGTTCAACCTGCTGCTCGCCCTGGCGCTGTTCCTGCCGACCCTGGCCGTGACCGTGCGCCGCCTGCACGACAGCGGGCTCAGCGGGTGGTGGGTGCTCCTGGTCTACGGTCTCGGGCTGGCCTCGGCCGTCGTGTCGGTGGTCGCCGTGGTGACCCTGGTCGTCGGCGCGGTCCAGGGCTCCGACCTGGCCCCGGACGGCTCGGACGGCGGGGCGGCCCTGACCGTCGGGCTGGTCCTGCTGGGCGTGGCCGCGGTGGCCGGTCTCGCTTCGGCGGTCATCTGGCTGGTGACGATGCTGCGGGCCTCGACGCCGGGCGTGAACCGGTACGGCCCCCCGCACGGCGCGCCGGTGCCGGCGCAGTGGGGTCCCCCGCAGGTCCCGCCGCAGGTCCCGCCGTACGAGCCGGACGACACCCAGCCGTTCGGCCGGCCGTACGCGTGAGCGCGGGGCAGCCACCCGCGCGGCGCGGTCGGCCCGGCTACGACCAGGACACCGTCCTGCGGCGCGCGGTCGAGCTCTTCAACCGCCAGGGCTACGACGCCACCAGCATGGGCGACCTCGCCCGCGAGCTCGGGCTGAGCAAGTCGGCGATCTACCACCACGTCGACAGCAAGGAGCAGCTGCTCTCCGCGGCGCTCGACGAGGCGCTCGACGAGCTGACCTCGGCGGTCGACGACGCCCTCGACCGGAGCAGCGGAGCGACCGCGGACGTGCGCCTCCAGCAGGTCGTGCAGCGTTCGGTGCGGATCCTGGTCGAGCACCGCCCGGCCGTGACGCTGCTGCTGCGGGTGCACGGCAACAGCGAGGTGGAGGTCGCGGCGCTGCGACGCCGGCGACGGCTCGACGAGCGGCTCGCCGGCCTCGTCGCCGAGGCGGCGGCCGAGGGTGCGGTGCGCTCCGACATCGCGCCCGAGCTGATCAGCCGGCTGCTGTTCGGCCTCGTGAACTCGCTGGTCGAGTGGTACCGCCCCGACGGGCCGGTGGACGTGGACACCCTGGCGAGGTCGATCGCCGTGCTGGCCTTCGACGGGCTGCGCGTCCCCCCGAGCAGCTAGCCCGGGTCGGGGAGGGCGGGGTTGCGCCGCCCGGTGCTGCGGCTGCGTCCCCGGAACTCGGCGATCGCCACCCCGTCGGCGGCGCGGGCCACGGTGACGTCGACGATCCCCGACCGCCCCCGCAGCGCGACCTCGCGCGCGGTGGCGACCAGCTCGTCCCCGAGCCGTCCCGGCTCGAGGAACGAGACGTCGAACCCGGCCGCGACCGTCACGGTGCCGCGGGAGTTGCAGGCCACGGCGAAGGCGCTGTCGGCCAGGGTGGCCAGCAGGCCGCCGTGGCAGGTCCCCCACCCGTTGACCATGTCGTCGCGCACCGTCATCGTCACGCTCGCGGTGCCCGGCCCGACCACCGTGACCTCCATGCCGAGCATCCGGCTGGCGGCGTCGCCGGCCCACATCGCCCCGGTGCTGAGCCGTGCGACCTCGAGATCGGTCTCGGCCCCGGGGGGCGGCCCGTCAGGCATCGAAGTCCACCGTGACCGCGTCGCCGACCGGGAAGCTCTGGCAGGTCAGGACGTAACCGCGGGCGACCTCGTCGTCGTCGAGGGCGTAGTTGCGGCGCATGTCGACCTCGCCGGACGCCACGTGCGCCCGGCAGGTGCCGCAGACCCCGCCCTTGCAGGCGAACGGCAGGTCGTGCCGGGTCGCGGCGGCGCCGTCGAGGACGCTCTGTCCCCGGGGCATCGCGGTGGTGGTGGTCCGGCCGTCCAGGACGATGGTGACGTCGCTGGTCTCGCCCTCGACGACGGCCTCCTGGCGGTCCAGCTCCGGCGGCGGCTCGTCGACGTAGAACAGCTCGAGATGCACCCGCTCCGGGTGCACGCCGAGCTCCTCGAGCACCTGGCGCGCGTCGGTGACCAGCCCGAACGGCCCGCAGAGCCAGACGTGGTCGACCGCGCCGAGCGGCACGAGCGCGCTGAGCAGGCGCCGCAGGCGGTCGGCGTCGAGGCGCCCGGAGAAGAGGTCGACGCCGCGCGGCTCGCGGGAGAGCACGTGGATCAGGTCCAGGCGCGGGCCGTGGACGTCCTTGAGGTCGGCGAGCTCCTCGGCGAACATCACCGTGCTGGTGCGGCGGTTGCCGTAGACCAGGGTCACCCGGGAGTCCGGGTCGGTGAGCACCGTGCTCGCGATCGAGAGCATCGGGGTGATCCCGGAGCCCGCGGCGATGCAGACGTGGCGGGTCCGGCTGGTCGGCTCGGCCCGGAAGCTGCCGGTCGGGGTCTGCACCTCGACCACGTCGCCCACAGCGACCTCGCGCACCAGCCAGGAGGAGAACAGGCCGCCCGGGATCTCGCGCACCCCGACCCGCGGCGCGGAGCCCGCGGGCGCGCAGATCGAGTACGAGCGCCGGTGCTCCTGCCCGTCGAGGTGGCGGCGCAGGGTGAGCGCCTGCCCGGCCCGGAAGTCGTAGGCCTCCGCGAGCTCCTCGGGGACCGCGAAGGTGATCGCGGCGGAGTCGTCGGTCAGCCGCTCGACGGCACTCACGGTCAGCTCGTGGAAGGCGGCCCGGGCGGCGCGCACGGGCTGGTCGGGCTGGACGGGCTGGACGGCGGTCATCCTCAGATCTCCTTCACGTGCTCGAACGGCTCGAGGCAGTCCTCGCAGCGGTACATCGCCTTGCAGGCGGTCGGGCCGAACTCGGAGGTCAGGGCGGTGGCGGACGACCCGCACCGCGGGCAGAACAGCCCGCGGCGGGTCGGCAGCAGGCTCAGCGGCACCGGTCCCCCGTGGGCCGGTGCCGGCCCGGGGGCCGACAGCCCGTGGTCGCGCAGGGCCTGACGGCCGCGCTCGCTGATCCAGTCGCTGGACCAGGCCGGCGTCAGGGCGACCCGGACCCGTACGTCCTCGAAGCCGTGGTCGCGCAGCCGGTGCACCAGGTCGTCGCGCATCGTGGCCATCGCCGGGCAGCCGGAGTAGGTCGGGGTGATCGTCACCGTGACGACGTCGTCCTCGACCACCACGTCACGGAGCACGCCGAGGTCGGCCAGGGTGAGCATCGGCATCTCGGGGTCGGTGACCTCGGCCGCGACCCGTCGCGCCCGCTCGGCGGACGGCGACACGGCGGTGGTCACCAGCGGCCCAGCGGGTGCGCCCGGGCCACGACCTGCATCTCGGCGAGCATCCGACCCAGCGCCTCGGTGTGCCGGCCGTCGCGCCCGGCGCCGCGTCCCAGCGGACCGGTGGGTCGGACGTCGGGCCGCTCGACCCCGCTCACCGAGAGCACCTGCTCGAGCAGCACGTCGACCTCGTCGGCCACCACGGCCGGGTCGACGCCGAAGCCCTGCCCGGCAGCGGTCGCCTCGACGGGGTGGGTGTCGAACAGCTCCGCGAGCAGCGGCCACACCAGGGCAAGCCCCGCCAGCAGCCGGCGGCGGGACTCCTCGGTGCCCTGCGCGAGGGTCAGGAACCACCGGGCGGCGTAGTCGCGGTGGTAGGCGACCTCCTTGACGCCCTTCGCAGCGATCGCGGCCAGCACGGTGTCGTCGCTGGACCGCAGTCGCTCCAGCAGCGCCAGGCGGTAGGTGGCGAAGACCAGCAGCCGCGCCACCGTCACCCCGAAGTCGGCGTCCTCGGGCTCGACGAGACGGACGTTGCGGAACCCGGCGTCGTCGCGGAAGAACGCCAGCGCGTCCTCGGGCGGCACCGGCGAGCCCTCCGGCAGCACCGGGACGACCGCGGGGTCGGCCGCGGCGGCGCGCGCCAGGAGCAGCCGGGCCTGGCCGAGGAGGTCGAGGGCGATGTTCGCCAGGGCGATGTCGTCCTCGAGGTCCGGGGCGTTGCTGGCCCACTGCGAGAGCCGGTGGGAGTAGACGAGCGCGTCGTCGCCGAGCATCAGGCAGTACGACGCCAGGGCGGCGGGGTCGACGCCGTCGGCGATCGTGGTGTCGACGCCGGCCAACGGGTCCTCGAAGTCGGTGCCGAAGGCCCACTGCGAGTCGTCGCCGCCGAGGAGGCCGTCGTAGGCGCTGTCGTGGTCTGTCATGGCCCTGCCCTACATGTGGGGGACGTCGTCGGGGATGTCGTAGAAGGTGGGGTGGCGGTAGACCTTGTCCCCGGCGGGGGCGAACAGCGGGTCCTTCTCGTCCGGGCTGCTCGCGGTGACGGCCGAGGAGCGGACCACCCAGATGCTCACGCCCTCGTTGCGACGCGTGTAGACGTCGCGCGCGTGCCGGACGGCCATCTGGTCGTCCGCGGCGTGGAGCGAGCCGACGTGCACGTGGTTGAGCCCCCGCTTGCCGCGGACGAACACCTCGTAGAGCGGCCACTCCCCCTGCGGCACGTCGCCGACCGCGGTGGGCACGCCCTCGAGCGGTACGGCGCCGTGGCCACCGCCGGCGTTGAAGTCCTGCGCCTGCGGGGTCTCGTCGCTCACGACGCGGACCCCTGCTGCACCGTCTCCTGCTGGCGACGGGCGAAGGCCGTCGCGGCGTCGCGGACCCAGGCGCCGTCCTCGTGCGCGCGGCGACGGTGCGCGATCCGCTGGGCGTTGCACGGCCCGGAGCCCTTGACCACGGCGTAGAACTCGTCCCAGTCGGGCTGGGTGAAGTCGTGGTGCCCGCGCTCGGCGTCCCAGACCAGGCCGGCGTCGGGCAGCGTCACGCCGAGCGCCTCGGCCTGCGGCACCGACATGTCGACGAACTTCTGGCGCAGCTCGTCGTTGGTGTCGCGCTTGATGCCCCACGCCATGGACTGCTCGGTGTTCGGCGAGTCGTCGTCGGGCGGGCCGAACATCATCAGCGCCGGCCACCAGAACCGGTCGACCGACTCCTGGACCAGGGCGCGCTGCTCGTCGGTGCCGCGCATCATCGTGGCCAGCAGCTCGAAGCCCTGGCGCTGGTGGAAGGACTCCTCCTTGCAGACCCGGATCATCGCCCGGCCGTACGGCCCGTAGGAGGTGCGGCACAGCGGCACCTGGTTGCAGATCGCGGCCCCGTCGACCAGCCAGCCGATCGTGCCGACGTCGGCGTAGGACAGCGTGGGGTAGTTGAAGATCGAGGAGTACTTCTGCCTGCCCTCGATCAGCTTCAGCGTCAGCTCCTGCCGGGAGACGCCGAGCGTCTCGCAGGCGGAGTAGAGGTAGAGCCCGTGACCGGCCTCGTCCTGGACCTTGGCCAGCAGGATCGCCTTGCGCCGCAGCGAGGGCGCGCGGGTGATCCAGTTGCCCTCGGGCTGCATGCCGATGATCTCGGAGTGCGCGTGCTGGGCGATCTGACGCACCAGCGTCGAGCGGTACTTCTCCGGCATCCAGTCCCGCGGTTCGATCCGGTCGTGCCGCGCGATCGTGGCGTCGAAGGCGGCCAGCAGCGCCGCCTCGTCCGGGCCCTCGCCGTCGGGTCGGGTCTCCTGCGTCTGCGCGGTCATCGCCACCTCCGGGATCACGTCC
>JBBSKO010000033.1:0-15097 GCA_038256225.1 Propionibacteriales bacterium
CCCGGCTCGGCGAACCCGGCGTCGGCGTAGGCGGCGCGGACCTCGGCCTGCACCGCGGGGATCACGGCGGTGTCGACCAGCGCGACGACCGATCCGCCGAAGCCGCCGCCGGTCATCCGGGCGCCGAGCGCCCCGGCGCCGATGGCCGTCTCCACCGCCAGGTCGACCTCGGGCACGGAGTTCTCGAAGTCGTCGCGCATCGAGGCGTGGGAGGCGGTCAGCACCGCACCCACCTCGCGCAGCCGCCCGGCCCGGACGAGCTCGACGACCTGCAGGACGCGAGCGTTCTCGGTGACGACGTGCCGCGTGCGGCGTACGGCCTCCGGGTCGTCGGCGAGCTCGTCGAGCCGGGCCAGCGCGGCGTCGACGGCGAGGTCGTCGGTCAGCTCGCGCAGCGTGCCGAGCCCGAGGCCGGCCGCGGCCCGCTCGCAGGCGTCGCGGCGGGAGCCGTACGCCCCGTCGGTCAGCGCGTGCGTCGCCCGGGTGTCGACCACGAGCAGCTCCAGGCCGGCTGCCGCCAGGTCGCAGGGCACCGGGAGGGCCGTCTCGGCGCGGGCGTCGATGAAGGTGAGGTGGTCGGCCACGGAGGCCAGCGACGCGGTCTGGTCGAGCAGCCCGGTGGGGGCGCCGACGTAGTCGTTCTCGGCGCGCTGCACGATCCGCGCCAGCTCGGGCACCGGCACCTCGACGTCGGCCAGCCCGGTCAGGGCCAGCGCGACGGCGCACTCCAGCGAGTGCGAGGACGACAGCCCGGCGCCGAGCGGGACGTCGCTGCTGATCTCCAGGTCCGCGCCCGGCACGGACACCCCGGCCCCGGCCAACGCCCACGCGACGCCGGCGACGTACGCCCCCCAGCCGTCCACCTCGCCGCGACCGCCCGGCAGCAGCACCTCGAGCGGCTCCGCGGCCCCGGCCGACCGCGCGCGCAGCAGCCCGTCGTCGCGGCGGCGGGCGACGACCGTCGTGCGCCGCGGCAGCGCGCAGGGCAGCGCGAGACCGCCGTTGTAGTCGGTGTGGTCGCCGATCAGGTTGACCCGCCCCGGCGCCGACCAGGTGCCGGCGTCGGTCACACGTCCTCCGCCGGGAGCCGGCCCGACCGGACGACGTCGAGCAGGTCGGCGACCGATCCCGAGACGTGGGTGGGGCGGTAGGGGAACAGGTCGACCTGGTCGGGCGCGGTCGAGCCGCTGGTGACCAGGATCGTGCGCAGCCCCGCCTCGAGGCCGGCCTTGACGTCGGTGTCCATCCGGTCGCCGACCATGACCGTGGTCTCGGAGTGGGCCTCGAGCCGGTTCAGCGCCGAGCGCATCATCAGCGGGTTCGGCTTGCCGACGAAGTACGGCTCGCGCCCGGTCGCGGCCTGGATCAGCGCGGCCACCGAGCCGGTGGCCGGCAGCAGGCCCTGCTGGGAGGGCCCGCTGACGTCGGGGTTGGTGGCGATGAAGCGGGCCCCGGCCGACACGAGCCGGATCGCGCGCGTGATCGCCTCGAAGGAGTAGGTGCGGGTCTCGCCGAGCACCACGTAGTCGGGGTCGCGGTCGGTCATCACGTAGCCGATGTCGTGCAGCGCGGTGGTCAGCCCGGCCTCGCCGACGACGTACGCCGTCCCGCACGGCCGCTGCTCGGCCAGGAACTGCGCGGTGGCCAGCGCGGAGGTCCAGATCGCCTCCTCCGGCACGTCGATGCCGCTGCCGAGCAAGCGCGCACGCAGGTCGCGCGGGGTGTAGATCGAGTTGTTGGTCAGCACCAGGTAGCCGTGGCCGGACTCCGCGAGCGCGGTGACGAACTCGGCCGCACCCCGGATCGCGTGCTCCTCGTGGACCAGCACGCCGTCCATGTCGGTCAGCCAGGTCTCGATCGTGCGTCCGGTCGGGGGCTGGGTCGCCGTCGACCCCGTGTCGCTGCTCATGGGACCGATCCTGCCCCACCCGGGGCGACCTGTGCGCGCGAGCGTGCCCGGGCCACCGCCACCAGCTCGCGCACCGGGCCCGCCGGGGGGCGGGCCGGCCCGGACCACACCGCGCGGAAGGTGCGGCGCAGGTCCAGGTCGGCGACCTCGACCTCGACCAGCTGACCGGCGTCGAGCTCGCGCCTGGCCACCCGGCGGCTGAGGAAGGCGGGCGCCCCGCCGGCCGCCACGGCCTCTCTCACCGCCGCCGCGGTCGTCAGCTCCACCTGCCCGGCCGCGGGGGCCAGGCCGTGGGCGGCCAGCGCGGCCTCCACCACCTCGCGGGTGCCGGAGCCGGCCTCGCGACCGGTGGTGCGCAGGCCGGCCACGTCCTCCGGCGAGAGCGGGGTACGCCGGCGCGCCAGCGCCGAGCCGGCCACGGTCACCAGCACCAGCTCGTCGGCGGCGACCGGCACCGAGGGCAGTCCCGACGGCGCGGACAGGCCCTCGACGAAGCCGAGGTGCGCCTCGCCGGAACGGATCGCATCGACGACGTGGGTGCTGTTGGTCGCGGTCAGGCTGACCACGGTCGGGCGGCGCGCCTCGGCCTCCTGACGCTGGCGCAGCTGAACCAGCCAGCGGGGGAGCAGGCTCTCGGCGATCGTCATGCTCGACCAGACGGCGAGGTCGCGGTCCCGGTCCGAGCGCAGCCCCCCGATCGCGTGGTCGATCTCCTCGGCGAGGTCGAGCAGGCGACCGGCCCACTCGACCACCACCCGTCCCTCGTCGGTCGGCTCGGAGCCCCGGCTGCCGCGCCGCAGCAGGCGCAGGCCGGTCTGCGCCTCGACGCCGCGCAACCGCTCCGAGGCCGACTGCTGGCTCACCCCCGAGGCCCGCGCGGCGGCACCGATGCTCCCCAGGCGGGCCGCGTCGACCAGCAGCCGCAGGGCGGCGAGGTCCGGGACACGGGAGAGGTCGGCGGTCACCAGCCCAGCGTACGGCTCACACAGGGCTCTCCTGTGGCTCCGGCCCGACCGGGTCCTGCGTGGGCGGGTGGCGGGCCCCGGGACCGGGTGCTCCATGCTCGTCCCATGCCCGAGGCCCTGCAGCGCGCCGCACCCCGGCTCCTCGGGCCGAACTGGTTCACGCCGGTGATGGGCACCGGGATCCTGGCCACCGCCGCGTCCACGCTTCCCCTGCGCCCGTCCTGGCTGACCCCGGTCGCCACCGGGCTGTGGGTGCTCGCGGCCGTGGTGCTCCTGACGGTCGCCTCCGTCACCGTCCGGCAGCACCTCCGGTGGCCCGGCGTCGTGCCCCACTTCCTCGCCGACGACGTCCTGGTGCACTCCTACGGGGCGGTGCCGATGGCGCTGCTGACGGTGGGCGGCGGCGCGGTCGCGGTCGGCACGCCCCTGGTGGGGACCCCGGTCGCGGTGACGCTGGGGGCGGTGCTGATGGCGGTCGGCACGGTGCTCGGCGTGGTCACCGCGATCGGCGTGCCCCGCCTGGTGCGGGCCCGGGACGGTTACGAGGTCGAGGACGCCGACGCCACCTGGCTGCTGCCGGTCGTGCCGCCCCTGGTCAGCGCCGCGGTCGTCCCGCTGCTCTCGCCGTACCTGCCCGCCGGCTGGCCACGCCTGCTCCTGCTCGGCCTCTGCACCGTCCTGCTGGTGATCGGCGTGCTCGCGGCCTCGGCGATGCTGGTGCCGGTCGCGCTGCGCCTGCGCCGCCTCGGCCGGGCCCCGGCCGAGGACCTCCCGCCGGCGTGGGTCCTGATCGGGCTGCTCGGGCAGGCCGTCACCGCGGTGCACACGATCGGCGACGGCGCCGTCACCGAGCTCGGCGACGGGTGGGCCTGGCTGGGCCCGGCGTTCGGCCTGCCGGTGATCGGCGTGGCGCTGGTCGTCCTCCTGGCGCTGGCGTGGTGGACCGTCCGCGCGCGGCTGCGCCCCGAGGGGCTGCCCTTTGCGATGACCTGGTGGTCCTTCGTCTTCCCCACCGGCACGGTGGTCACCGGCCTCTCGGCGCTGTCCACCTCGACCGGGCTGCTGCTCACCGCCGAGCTGGCCTCCGGTCTGTACGCCGCGCTGGCCGTCGTCTGGCTGCTCGTCACCGGCCTGACCGTCCGGGGGCTGCTCGACCGGTCCGTCGTGCCCCGCGTCGACCTCATGACCACCTGACCCGGTCCCCCGCGACCGCTGCGGCCTGGTGACAGGCAGGTCCTGTGGCCAGCCACAGCCTGGCCCTGTGTTCCCACCGGGGCGGGGGCACTACCGGGGGCGGACGGGCCGACGGAGGCTGGGCGCATGGCCCTCCCCGTCGTGGCGCCCGCCGGGGCCCCCACCGTGACCTCGGTGGCCGGCGACGTCGGTCCCGACCGGGCTGCGGTGGTCCTCGGCCCGAACTGGTTCGCCACGGTGATGGGGACCGGCATCGTGGCCGTGGCCGCGGCCACCCTGCCCCACCGGTCCGGGGCGCTGCGAGCCGCCGCCGGCGGTGTCTGGGTGCTGGCCGCGCTGCTGCTGGTGCTGGTCACCACCGCCACGGTGCTCCACCACCGGCGGCAGGGGACCGGCCCGGGCCGCTACCTGGGCGACCGCGCGCTCGTCGACTTCCACGGGGCGGTGGCGATGGCGCCGCTCACGGTCGGTGCCGGCGCCCTGCTCGTGGGCCGACCCCTGATCGGCACCCCGGCCGCCGTCGCGGTGGCGGCGTCGCTCTGGGTGGTGGGGACGCTCCTCGGCCTCGCCACCGTCCTGCTGCTGCCGCGGCAGGGCCTGCGCGAGGGGCGCTACCGCCTCGCGGACGCCGGCGGGACCTGGCTGATGCCGGTCGTGCCGCCCATGGTCAGCGCCGCCACCGGGCCCCTGCTGCTGCCCTACCTGCCCGCCGGGGCGCCGCGGGTGGCCATGCTGCTGGTCTGCCTGGCTCTCTTCGTCCTCACCCTGGTGCCCAGCGTGGTCGTCGTGGGGGCCGTCTGCCGCCGCCTGCTCCGGCACGGTCCCGGGCCGACGGCCGCGCTCCCGACCCTGTTCCTCGTGCTCGGTCCGCTGGGGCAGTCCGTCACCGCGGCCCACACGATCGGCGACGGTGCCGAGCTGGCCGGCGCCGACGCCGGCCCCGCGGTCGGGCTCGCGTACGGCCTCCCCACCTGGTGCCTGGCGCTGGCCTGGCTCGGGCTCGCCACGGCGCTCCTGGTCCGCGCGGCGACGCGGACCGGGGTGCCCTTCTCGATGACGTGGTGGTCCTTCACCTTCCCGGTCGGGACGGTCGTCACCGGGACCTCGGCGCTGGCCGCCGCCACGGGCTCCGCCGTGCTCGCTGACGTCGCGGTGACGCTGTACGTCCTGCTGGTCGCGGCGTGGCTGCTGGTCGCGGGCCGCACGGTGGCCGGCCTGCGCGACGGCTCGCTCCTCCGGCCTGCGGTCGGGCCGGTGGGCGGGCCTACCGGCGCGCCAGCTCTGCTCGCAAGGTGAAGAGCTGGTCGTCGTCGCGCGGGGTGCCGCCGCACGCGTAGGCCGGGTCCGCCGCACCGCAGCGGGACCGGGACGAGCCGTTGGTCAGCGAGACCGTGACGACGTCGACGCGGGTCGACACCGGCACGGCGACCGCCCCCACGCCCTCGGCGTCGAGGCGGACCCGGCGCAGCACGGACTGCCCGTTCCGCTCGACGACCACCCGGGCCACCGGGCGCGTCACCCGGCGCGGGCCGTCGACGACGACGCGGAGCGCCCACCGACCCGGCACCAGCCGCGCGTCGCGGTCGCTGGCCCGCAGCACCACGGCCGCGGAGGACAGGTGGTCTACCTCGACCTCGGTGCGCGCCGGATCGGCACGGGTCACGCGGGCCGTGGCGGACGGGCGGGGCGCCGGCCACGCGGCGCCCTCGTCGTACTGCTGCTCGCGGGCGAGGTTGGCCGCGGCGAAGCGGCCGAGGGCCAGGGGGAGGCGGGCGCCCTGCTCGCGCAGGGCGCCACGCAGGGCCTGCACGGAGGAGGCGGCGCCGGCGTCGACCGCGGCACGCTCCCAGACGTCGCGGACGACGTCGACGCCGAACCGGTCCGAGAGGTGCTCCCAGAAGACCCAGGCGCCGTAGTGGGCGTAGCCGCTGGGGTCGAACAGGTCCAGCGGGACGCCTGGTCGACGGAGGGGGCCGTACGGCAGGTAGCGGCGGTTGTCGTCGGCGCCGTCGGCGAACCGCTCCTCCATCCAGGTGGCGGTCGACTCGTGGAACCAGCCGTCCTCCTCGGCGTCGTAGGCCAGCTGCACGGCGTGGAAGAGCTCGTGGGCGGCCGTGACGTCGAGGCTGCTGCGGGGGGCCGCGCCGAAGTCGTCGCGCGCGAAGTCGTCGTCGAGCACGCAGTACGCCGCCGCGGTGCCGGTGCCGCGCGCGCCCGGCAGGTCCTCGGGGGCGCAGTAGCCGAAGAGCCCGCGGGCGCCGACGTCGGCGAGGTAGACGTCGAGGCGGTCGTCGCCGCCGCGGCGCCCGTCGGGCAGTGGCGCGCGGTAGCCGAGCTCGTCGACCTGCAGCGCGAGGACGTCGTCGACGACGCCGAGCGTGGTCCGCGCCCAGGCCCGGTCCGGCGGGGCGTCCGGGCCGGTGCGCACCCAGTGCAGGCAGACCCGCTCGGTGCAGCGGCGGGTGGCGGGTGCGTCGTAGCCGTCGCCGCGGTCGTCGGCGCCGCCCTCGGTCGGGCGGGCCAGCAGGGTGCGGGCCTCCGCGGCGGCGCCGGGGTCGGCACCGAGCCGGGGCAGGGCGCGGTGCAGGACGCGCAGGGCGGAACCGGGGTCGCCGCCCAGGCCCGCGAGGGCGCTGCGGGCGTCGTCGAGCGCGCGCTGGGCCCGGGGGGCGAGCTCGGTGGAGCCGGTCGTGCGCAGGTCGCGGTCGGCAGCGGTCGACGGCGTGGTGGTCACCACGAGGGAGGCGAGGAGGAGGGCCGGCAGCAGTCTGGGCAGCAGCGTGCGGGAACCACGGACGGAGGGACGGTGCGGCGGAAGGCGCATGACACCCGGGGGAAGTCGGGGACGGGGAAGCCTTGAGGCTGCCGTACGGGCCCCGGTGACCGGTGGAGGCGCGCGGCGTCAGCTCGTGCCGGAGATCTTCTCGATCAGCGCCGTGGTCGAGATGGCCGGCGTGCGGGGCAGGTAGACGACCTCGCAGGCGTCGCCGAGCTCGTCGAAGCGCCCGGCCCAGTCGTCACCCATCACGAGCACGTCGGCGGCGTACTGCGCGATGTACTCCCTCTTGAGCTCCAGGCTCTCCTCGACGAAGACCTCGTCGACCGGCTTGAGCGCGGCCACGATCGCCAGCCGCTCGGCCTGGCTGAAGACCGGCTCGCGGCCCTTCTTGCGCAGGTTGAGCGCGTCGGCGGACACGCCGACGACGAGGCGGTCGCCCAGCGCCGCGGCTCGTTCGATGACCCGCAGGTGCCCGACGTGGAAGACGTCGAAGGTCCCGAAGGTGATCACGGTCCGGGGGTGGTCGTCGGCGTGGGAGGTGGTCTCGGGCATGGCCGGAATCCTGTCAGACGAGGTTCCGGCAGCGGTGCTGCCTCGGGTGCGTGGCGCGGCCTGGGTGGCCTCGGCAAGGATGAGGACCATGAGCCTGTCCACGACCGAGCCCGCTGCGGCGTCCGACCGACCGCTCGGCGGACGGTCTGACGGCCCGGGCGGGTCGGCCGGGGCGGGCGTCAGCCTGACCGACGTGGAGCGCGCGGCCGCCCTGCGCAGGATGCGCCTGGTGGCGCTGTCGCTGCTGGTGCTGGCCGCGATCGTCTTCGTGCTGACCCGTGACCAGGACGGGTTCCTGGGCTTCGTGAACGCCGGCGCGGAGGCTTCCATGGTCGGCGCGATCGCCGACTGGTTCGCGGTCACCGCGCTCTTCCGGCACCCGTTGGGCCTGCCCATCCCGCACACGGCCCTGATCCCGCGCCGCAAGGACGACCTCGGCCGCGGGCTGCAGGACTTCGTGGGGGAGAACTTCCTGCAGGAGGACGTCATCCGCGAGCGGCTGGCCAGCGCCGAGGTGGGCCGCCGGGTCGGGACCTGGCTGGCCGACCCGGCCCACGCGCGCACCGTGGTCGACGAGGCCTCCGAGGTCGCCGCGATCGCGCTGGGCAAGGTGCGCGACGAGCACATCACCAGCCTGGTCAACGACGCGCTCGTCCCGCGCTTCCGGGAGGAGCCGATCTCCCCGCTCCTGGGCGGGCTGCTCGGCGAGGTCCTCTCGGACCGGGTGCACGTCGGGCTGGTCGACCTGGCCCTGGGCGAGCTGCACGACTGGCTGGCGGAGAACCCCGAGACGGTCTCGGAGGTGCTGGGGGAGCGGGCACCCTGGTGGGCGCCGACCAGCGTCAACGAGCGGGTGATCGGACGGATCCACGCCGAGATGGTCAACTGGGTCGCCGACATCCGGGACGACCCGTACCACCGGGCGCGCTACGCCCTGGACCAGATGCTGGCCCGCCTCGCCGACGACCTGTCGCACCCCGGCACCGACACCGCGGTGCGCGCGGAGGCGCTCAAGGACCGGCTGCTGGACCACCCCGCGGTGATCTCGACCGCGATCTCGCTGTGGGACGCGCTGCGGCGTGCGCTCACCGGGTCGCTGGCCGACCCCGACGGGGCCGTGCGCCGTCGGCTGCTGACCGAGGTCGAGCGGTTCGCCGCCCGGCTCGACGCCGAGCCGGCGCTGCGGGAGCGCGTGGACACCCTCGTCGCGGACGCCGTCGTCTTCGGCGTCACGCGGTACGGCGCCGAGGCCACCAGCATCATCACGCAGACCATCGAGCGGTGGGACGGCGACGAGGCCGCCCGTCGCATCGAGCTGCACGTGGGCCGCGACCTGCAGTTCATCCGGATCAACGGCACCATCGTCGGGGGCCTGGTGGGCGTCGTCATCCACGCGCTGGGCATCCTGGTCCCATGACCGGGACCAGTGCAGCCGACCCGTACGACGTCCCGATCCGCGACGAGGTGATCCGGCTCGGGCAGTTCCTCAAGCTGGCGAACCTCGTCGACTCCGGCGCGGAGGCCAAGCCGGTCGTCGTCGAGGGACGGGTCAGCGTGAACGGCGAGGTCGACACCCGGCGCGGTCGCCAGCTGAAGGTGGGCGACGTCGTCGCGCTGCACCACGAGCCCGGGGGAGCCGTCGCGGCGGCGGCGCGGGTGGCCGACGCGGCGACGTTCGACGACGGCCTGCCCTGGTAGGTCCGGCGGCACGGTCCGTGACTGGTTGAGCGCCTGATGAGAGAGACCTCATCGCCGGCTCACGGTCGGCTCATCGAGGGCCGGGAGTCTTCACCCGTGGCCGGAAGCAGTCCGGCCCACCACGTCCGGAGGACCCCGTGATCAGCACTGCCCGCCGCCTCACCGCCACCGCCGCCACCGCGTCGCTGCTGGCCCTGCCCGCCGTCGCCCTGAGCGCCAGCCCGGCCGCCGCCGTGCAGAACCAGAAGTCGTGCGCCGGCGCCAACGTCACGCTCGAGGCCGAGCGCGACGACGGGCGCCACGAGGTCCAGGTCGACATCGACAACGGCCAGCGGGGCGAGCGCTGGCGCGTGAAGCTGTTCCAGGACGGCGACCGCTTCGTCAACGTCGTGCGCACCGTGGGTGGCGACGACCGGGACATCGACCTCGACCGCGACCGCCGCAACACCGCGGGCACCGACACCTACAAGCTGCGCGCGAAGAACCTGCGCACCGGCGGCGCGTGCACCCTCCGGGTCACCCTGCCCTGATCCGTCCCGGGGCTCCCCGGACAGGCGACGACCCGCCACCTCATGTGGGGTGGCGGGTCGTCGTGCGTCGTGACGCGCTTGCGTGCTGCGGTGGGGCCGGGTCGGGGTGGGTCAGGAGACGGCGACGAGGTCGACCACGAAGATCAGCGTCTCGCCGGGCTTGATCACGCCGCCGGCGCCGCGGTCGCCGTACCCGAGGTGCGGCGGGATGACGAGCTGGCGGCGACCGCCGACCTTCATGCCCTGCACGCCCTGGTCCCAGCCGGCGATGACCTGGCCGGAGCCGAGCTTGAAGCGCAGCGGGTCGCCGCGGTTCCACGAGGCGTCGAACTCCTCGCCGGTGGAGTGGGCCACGCCCACGTAGTGCACGGTCGCGGTGTGGCCGGCCACGGCCTCGGTGCCGTCGCCCTCGGTCAGGTCGGTGACCTGGAGGTCGGCGGGCGGGTCGAAGTCGGGGAAGTCGATCTCGGGCTTGCTCATGGCTCCACCCTAGAGGCCGGGAGGGGTGGTCGGGGCGTCGCGGGCGCCGCGGACGCCGCCGTCGGAGCGGCCGGAACGGCGCAATTGCGGAGTTCCTGCTGATTCGAGGGGGCGATTTCAGCCAGAGCCGCGCAATTGCGCCCGATCGGCAGGTCCGGCACGTCCTGGCCCTGTGGATGGAGCATCGTGCGCGCGACCGGTTCGCGATATCCCTGTCGTTATGACCCGTCCCACCAAGCGCCGCGACCCCCGTCAACCCCTGACGTTGGCCACCTTGCGTGCTGCCGGTGAACCGGACTACCTCGTGCGCCGCCGGGACTTCCGACGCGTCTACCGTGGTGTGTGGGTACACAGGTCGGGGGTCGACGAGGACACCCCGGTCCGCGCGGCGCTGGCGCTGCACGGGGGCGAGGCGTGGGCGAGCCGGACCACCGCCGCCCAGATGCTCGGGCTCCCGGTCCCGCGCCAACCGTTCGTGCACGTGACCGTTCCCCATGCTCACCTCCGGCGCCCGCGGATGGGCCTGAAGAGTCACGTGACCCAGCGGCCCCGAGGGCTGACCAAGGTCCGGGGGATGACCTGCACCGACCCGGTCACCACCTTCATCGAGTGTGCCGGGATGCTCTCGCTCGTGGACCTCGTCGTCCTGGGTGACGCACTGGTCGAGAGGTTCGCAGTCTCCCCGGAGGATCTTTTGTGCCGCTGCCGTGAGAGCCGGGACTACTACGCCGGACCCGCGCGGGCGGCCGCCGAGCTGGTGCGCAAGGGCGTGGACTCGCCGCAGGAAACCCGGACCCGGTTGCTGCTTGTCCTCGGTGGTCTGCCGGAGCCGGTGGTCAACTTCGTCGTCCGTGACGACGACGGCAACGTGATTCGGCGCTACGACATGTACTACCCGGAGGCCGGCCTGCTCGTCGAGTACGACGGCCGCCAGCACGCGCGCGACAACAAGCAGTGGAAGGGTGACCTCGGGCGACGCGAGGAGCTTGACGACCTCGGCCGTCGGCTCCTCATCGTGACCTACGAGGACTTGTACGGCGCACCGGCGTCGGTGCTGCGCCGGGTCCGGCGGATCCTGCTGCTCCGGGGCGTCAAGCTTCCGCCGCCGGACGAGCGGTGGCGCGACCACTTCGCCGCGTGACCGGCGCGAGGCGCGGGGACGGCGACGGGTGCGGCCAGACGGTCGGTCTCGCGCAATTGCGTGGTTCTGACACGTCTGCGGCAGGCGTTCCAGTCATAACGGCGCAATTGCGCCCGCGCGACAGCCCGCCCGCGCGCCCGGGCCCGGCTGAGGGAGCCCTCAGGACTGGCGCACGTAGCTGTCGAGCTGGTCGCGCTCGAACTCGAGCTGCCCGATCTTGTGCTTGACCACGTCGCCGATCGAGACGATGCCGACCAGGCGACCGTCGTCGTCGACGACCGGCACGTGCCGCATCCGGCGCTCGGTCATCGTCAGCATCACCTCGTCGAGCGGGGTGCTGGGGGCGCAGGTCTCGACGGTCGTGGTCATGATCGCGCCGACCGTGTTGTCCACGACGGTCCCGTCGGCGTGCAGGCGGCGCACGACGTCGCGCTCGCTCACGATCCCGTCGACGCGGCTGCCGTCGCCGCTGACCACCAGGGCGCCGACGTTGTGCTCGGCAAGCAGCCTCAGCAGGTCCCGTACGCCCGCCTCCGGGGCGACGGTGACCACGGTGGTGTCGGGCTTGGCGTGGAGCAGGTCGGCGATCCGCATGGTGTGACGGTACTCACGCCCGGTCCCTCTGACCAGGGTCGTCCGGCAGGTCAGGCGTCGGGGTCGGAGCGCCGACGGTCCCGCAGGTCCGAGACGGACCCGCCGCCGCGGGAGGGCCAGTCGGCGTCGCCGGCGTGGTCGTCGGACAACGAGCCGAGGAACGACAGGGCGGCGTCGTGCAGGTGGCCGTTGCTGGCCACGGCGTTGCCGCCGAACGGTCCGTCGGTCCCGTCGAGGGAACTGAAGCGGCCGCCGGCCTCGCGGACGATGACGTCGAGGGCAGCCATGTCGTAGACCTCGAGCTCGGGCTCGGCCGCGAGGTCGACCGCACCCTCGGCGAGCAGGACGTAGGACCAGAAGTCGCCGTAGGCGCGGGTGCGCCAGACCCGGCGCATCAGCGAGACCATGTCGTCGAGGCGGCCGCGCTCGTCCCAGCCGCTCAGCGAGGAGTACGACAGCGACGCGTCCTCGAGGCGACGCACGTCGGAGACCTGGCACCGGGTGGCCTTGAGCAACGAGCGGCCGGTCCAGGCGCCCTTGCCCGAGGAGGCCCACCACCGCTTCTGCAGCTGCGGCGCCGAGACGACCCCGAGCACGACCTCGTCCTCGACCACGAGCGAGATCAGGGTGGCCCACACCGGCACCCCGCGCACGAAGTTCTTGGTCCCGTCGATGGGGTCCACGATCCAGCGCCGTGCCCCGCTGCCGGTGCTGCCCTGCTCCTCGCCGGTCACCGCGTCGCGCGAGCGGACTCGCGACAGGGTGCGGCGGATGCCCTCCTCGACGGCCTGGTCGGCGTCGGTGACCGGGGTCAGGTCGGGCTTGCTCATGACGTGGAGGTCGAGGGCCTTGAAACGCGCGGTGGTCAGCGAGTCCGCGTCGTCGGCCAGCACGTGGGCGAGCCGGAGGTCGTCGGTGAAGTCGGTGGCCACGGGGGCAGGCTAGCCGCCGGTCCGTCCGAGGTCAGTACGCCGGCACGCTGCGGGCCGTCAGCAGCCGTCGGAAGGACGACACGCGCTCGGCGTCGACCTCGCCCCGCTCCACCGCGTCGTCCAGCCCGCACTCGGGCGTGTCCTCGCCGTGGGTGCACCCGCGCGGGCAGGAGCCG
Organism: Propionibacteriales bacterium; assembly: GCA_038256225.1. Classification (GTDB taxonomy): domain Bacteria; phylum Actinomycetota; class Actinomycetes; order Propionibacteriales; family Nocardioidaceae; genus Nocardioides. Next base: position 12,951 of record JBBSKO010000033.1, read on the forward strand.
GTCTCCGCCGCGAGGTCCGGGAAGGCCCCGATCAGGGTCTCGGGCTTCACGTGGGCCAGCCCGAAGCTCCGGATCCCGGGGGTGTCGACGATCCACCCGCCGCCCTGACCGTCGCCCTGACCGTCGCCCTGGCCGTAGCCGCCGCCCGGGGCCGGCAGGCCGAGCATCACCGCCGAGGTGGAGGTGTGCCGTCCACGGCCGGTGACCACGTTGACGCCGCCGGTCTCCCGGTCGGCGTCCGGCACGAGCGCGTTGACCAGCGTCGACTTGCCGACGCCGCTGTGGCCCAGCAGCACGCTGGTCCGTCCCGCGAGGTGGCGGCGCAGCTCGCCGAGGTCGCCGTCGCGGCGGGTGACCACCCACGGCACGTGCAGGGCCCGGTAGGTCGACATGAACTCCTCCGGGCCTGCCAGGTCGGCCTTGGTCAGGCACAGCAGCGGCGTCATCCCGGAGTCGTACGCCGCCACGAGCGCGCGGTCCACCAGCCCCTGGCGGGGTTCGGGGTCGGCCAGGGCGGTGACCACGACGAGCTGGTCGGCGTTGGAGACGATGACCCGCTCGACCGGGTCGTCGTCGTCGGCGGTGCGCCGCAGCACGGTGCTGCGCTCGTTGACCTCGACGACGCGGGCCAGGGCGCCCTCGTCGCCGGAGACGTCGCCGACCACGCGGACGCGGTCGCCGACGACGACGCCCTTGCGGCCCAGCGGGCGCGCCTTGACGGCGTAGACGGGCACGCCGTCGACCAGCAGGGAGTACCGGCCGCGGTCGACGGTCACCACCACGCCGTCGGCCGCGTCGTCGTACGACGGCCGCTCCTTGGTGCGCGGCCGGGTGCGCCGGCGCGGACGCTCGTAGTGCTCCTGGTCCTGGTCGGTGTAGCGACCCCGGCGACCGGTCACAGCAGGCTGGACCAGACGCCGGCGAAGTCGGGGAAGGTCTTGCTCGTCGTCGCGACGTCCTCGACCAGCACACCGTCGACGGCCGCACCGACGATCACCCCAGCGTGCGCCATCCGGTGGTCGGCGTAGGTGTGCCAGGTGCCGCCGTGCAGCGCCGACGGGCGCAGGGACAACCCGTCGGGGCGCTCCTCGACCTCCGCGCCGAGGGCGCCGAGCTCGGTGGCCAGCGCGGTGATCCGGTCGGTCTCGTGCGCGCGGATGTGGGCGATGCCGCGCAGGTGCGACGGGGAGGTGGCCACCGCGCACAGGGCCGCCACGGCCGGGGCCAGCTCGCCGACGTCGTGCAGGTCGAGGTCGACGCCCTGCAGCCCGGAGTGTGCCCCGGCGACCGGCTCGGGACCGGTCACCCGCAGTCCCTCGTCGACCCGGTCCACGGTGCAGCCCATCGCCGCCAGGATGTCGCGCAGCGCGTCACCGGCCTGGTGGGTGGCGGTGGGCCAGTCCCGGACGACCACCGAGCCCCCCGAGACCGCGGCGAGGGCGAGGAACGGGGCGGCGTTGGAGAGGTCGGGCTCGATGTCGTGGTCGACCGCGGCGACCGGGCCGGGGGAGACCCGCCACCGGTCGGCGTCACCGTCGTCGACGTCCACGCCGTGCTGGCGCAGCATGGCCACCGTCATCTCGACGTGCGGCAGCGACGGCACGGGCTTGCCCTCGTGCACGAGGTCGACGCCGCGGTCGTAGCGCGCCCCCGCCAGCAGCAGCGCGGAGACGAACTGCGACGAGCCGGACGCGTCGAGGACGACGCGCCCGCCGGGCACCGCGCCCGTCCCGCGCACGGCGAACGGCAGACCGCCGCGACCGCCGTCGTCGACCTCGACGCCGAGCGTGCGCAGCGCGGCGAGGACCTGGCCGACCGGCCGGTTGCGCATGTGGGGGTCGCCGTCGAAGGCCACCGTCCCGGTCGACAGCCCGGCCACGGGCGGCACGAACCGCATCACGGTGCCGGCCAGCCCGCAGTCGACGTCGGTGTCACCGGCGAAGGCGGCCGGGGTGACGACCCAGTTGTCACCGGTCGTGTCGACGGGCGACCCGAGGCCGGTCAGCGCCGTGGCCATCAGCAGCGTGTCGCGCGAGCGCAGTGCACGCCGCACGACCGACGGTCCCTCGGCGACCGAGGCCAGCAGCAGGGCCCTGTTCGTCAGCGACTTGCTGCCGGGCAGGGAGACGACGGCGTCGACCCGGCCA
>JBBSKO010000034.1:0-14936 GCA_038256225.1 Propionibacteriales bacterium
GTCGTGCATCTCGGTGAGGTAGGCGATCAGCTCGTCGCGGCGCTCGTCGGAGATGCCCGGCGGGGCGAGGACGCCGCGCCAGTTGATGAAGACCAGGTCGATGCCCGACTCGGTCAGGGTCGGCACGTCGGCGACGGCCTCACCGTCGAGCCGCTCCTCGCCAGAGACGGCCAGCACGCGCAGGTCCCCCGCGGCGATCTGGCCCTCGAACTCGCTCAGCCCGGAGAACCCGACCTGGATCTTGTTGCCCAGCAGCGCGCTGGTCAGCGGCCCGCCGCCGTCGTAGGTGACGTAGCGGACCTCCTTCGGGTCGATGCCGACGGTCTCGGCCAGCTGCATCGGGAACAGGTGGTCCGGCCCGCCGGGCGACGAGCCGCCGCCGACGACGACCGACGACGGGTCCGCGACCCAGGCGTCGACGAGGTCGTCGATGGTCTCGAACGGCGACTCGGCCGGGACCAGCACGCCCTCCTGCTCCTCGATCAGCTGCGCGACGGCGGTGGCGTCCTGTGGACGGGCGTCGGCGGCGAAGGAGTAGGTCGAGCCGACGACGCCGAGACCGATGGTCATCAGGATCCGCTCGTTGCCCTCCTGGCTCATCAGCTGCGTCATCGCCGCGGCGCCACCGGCGCCGAGGATGTTGGTGACCTGGAAGTCGCCCCCGGTGATCTTGTCCTGCTCCATCACGCCGACGGCCGCGCGGCCGGTCTGGTCGTAGCCGCCGCCCGGGCTGTTGGGGATCCACATCTCGAGGTCGGCGCTGTCGTCGCCGCGGGTCACCCCGCAGGCAGAGGTCAGCAGGGCCAGCGCGGCCAGCGCGGCGGTCACGCCGCGCAGCCGGCCGCGGCCACGCGGACGGCCGGCGGCGCGCCCGGCGCGGCGGCGGGTCGGTGGTGCAGGGAACATGTCTCTCCCGGAGGTGGTGCACGGTGGTGCGAGCGAGTGGACGTGTCGATGGTCACGCACGCTGTGGCGCCCGTCACGGTTAGGCAAGCAAAGGAGGTTGTGGACGTTGTGGTCACGCGGTGAGCCGGTGGACGGGACCGGTGGTGGGCAGGACGGCGCGCAGGGCGGGCGCACCCGCCCGGAGCGGGGACGCGTGCCGCTGCCCCGGACCCTCGCCGGCCAGTTCCTGCTGCTCCAGCTGGTCGTGCTGGTGCTGGTCGTCGCGGTGACCAGCGTGGTCTCGGTGCGTCAGAGCGACGCCGACTTCCGCGACACCCGCGGCGCGCGCCTGCGGGCCGGTGCCGCCGTCCTGGCCAACACCGCCGCCGTCCAGGACGCGCTCGCCGCGAGGGACCGGGGCCGCGACGACCTGCCCACGGGCTCCCTGGCCTTCTACGTCACCCAGCGCCAGGACGACGTCGGCGCGACCACCGTCTACCTCACCGACCCGGTCGGCGTCGTCCTGGCCTCGACCGACCCGACCCGGGAGGGCGACACCCTCGTGCTCGGGGACGGGTCCGCGGCGCGCGGCGGCACCTGGACCGGCGACCTGGTCGACCGCGGCTCCCGGGTGATCGCGGCCGCCGTGCCGGTCTACGGGGGTGCGCGCGCGTTCACCCCCCGGCGGCCCGGCCGGCCGCCGCGCCAGGTCGGGATCGCGGTGGTGACCGAGACCTACCCCCCGCTGACCGAGCGGCTGTCGGCCACCCGGACCGACGTGCTGGTCGTGCTCGGCAGCGGGCTGGCCCTGGGTCTGGCCGGGTCGCTGCTGCTCTCGCGCCTGATCCGGCGGCGCACCCGCGGCCTGGAGCCGGCCGAGATCGCGGCGCTGGCCGACCAGCGCGAGGCGCTGCTGACCTCGATCCGCGAGGGCGTGGTCGCGGTCAACGACGAGGGCGTGCTGACGGTGGTCAGCGACAGCGCCCGCGACCTGTTGCGGCTGCCACCGGACGCACAGGGCCGCGCGCTGGCCGACCTCGACGTGACCCCGCAGGTGCGCGAGGTGCTGGCCGGCACCGAGGACCTGCTCGACGTGGTGCTGGTCGTCGACGGGCGGACCCTGGTGACCAACCGCAACCGGGTCGAGGCGGGCGGGCGTCGGATCGGCACGATCACCACGCTGCGCGACCGGACCGACCTGCTCGCGCTGCGCAGCGAGCTCAGCGCCCGCGAGAGCGTGACCGGGACGCTGCGGGCGCAGACGCACGAGTTCAGCAACCAGCTGCACACGATCTCGGGCCTGGTGCAGCTGGAGGCCTACGAGGAGCTGGGCGCGTTCCTCGGCACCCTGAACCGGCGTCGCGCCGAGATCAGCGACCGGGTCCTGGCCCGGGTCGACGACCCGGCCGTGGCGGCGCTGCTGATCGCCAAGACCAGCCTGGCCGCCGAGCGTCGTGTCGAGCTGGTCCTGGACCCCGCCACCGCGCTCCCGCGGCTCGGCGCCGACCTGTCGGCCGACGTCGGCACCGTGCTGGGCAACCTGGTCGACAACGCCGTCGACGCCGTCGCCTCCTCCCCCGACGCCCGGGTCGAGGTGCTGCTGCGACGCGACGCAGCCGGCCCGGAGGGGCCGGCCGCCGTGGTCGTCCGCGTCGCCGACTCCGGGCCCGGGGTCGCCGAGGCCGACCGCGAGCAGGTCTTCCACCGGGGCTTCTCGACCAAGCCGGCCGAGGCCGGCGGCCGCGGCGTCGGCCTGGCCCTGGTGCAGGTCGTCTGCGGGCGGCGCGGCGGGAGCGTCGCGGTGCACAATGCGGGCGGCGCGGTCTTCGCCGCGCGCCTGCCCGACCTCGAGGACGTCACCCCGTGAGCACCCCCGCCGCACCGCCGCCGACCGGGCGCGAGCTGAGCGTGCTGGTCGTCGACGACGACTTCATGGTCGCCTCGATCCACAGCCGGTTCGTGGAGCGGGCCGCCGGCTTCCGGGTCGTCGGCGTCGTGGCCACCGGCGAGGGCGCGCTGGCCGAGGTCGAGCGGCTGGCGCCCGACCTGGTGCTGCTCGACGTCCACCTGCCCGACGTGGACGGCATCGAGGTGCTGCGCCGGCTGCGCGCGGCCGGCAACGACGTGGGCGTGGTGATGGTGACCGCCGCCCGCGAGGCCGACACCGTGCGTGCCGCGGTGGCCGGCGGGGCCGCGCACTACCTGGTCAAGCCGTTCGAGGCCGACGACCTGCTGTGGCGGCTGGAGGCCTTCCGGGCGGCCCGCGCCGCACTGGAGGGGGCCGTCCGCCCCGCGCAGGAGCAGATCGACGCGGCGTTCGGGCCCGGGGGGCGTACCTCCCCGGCTCCCCTGCCCAAGGGCCTGAGCCGGGAGACCGCCGGCACGGTCCTGGCCGCCCTGGACGGCGGCACCGAGCGGTCGGCCGCCGAGTGCGCCGAGCTGGTCGGCGTCTCCCGGGTCAGCGCCCGCCGCTACCTGGAGCACTTCGTCGCCGACGGCCAGGCGCTGGTGCGGCTGCAGTACGGCGGCAGCGGCCGCCCCGAGCGGCGCTACCGCCGCGCCTGAGCCGCCCGGCTCGACGCGTCGTGCCGCGGGCCGACCGGAGCTGTCGTACGGGCGCAATTGCGCCCGTACGACAGATTTCTTGCCGGCAACCCTGCAGGAACTCCGCAATTGCGCCGTTTCGACAGCTCCCCCGGGTCAGGGGACGAAGACGTCCTGGGCCTCCTGGCCGGTCTCGCCCAGCGGGCCCTCCTCGGTGCCGTCGACGTTCACCAGCAGGCCGCCGTCGGTGGAGCTGATGCGGACCGGCGGGGCGACGTCGAGCTGGATGGTCTGCATGAAGGCCAGCTGGTCGTCGAAGACGACCTGCGAGCCGCTGCGCACGATCACCTGGGCACCGCCGCCGGCGGCGGTCAGCTCGACGGGCACCGCGGCGCCGGTGCCGGTGGCGACGCCGTTGTCCACACCGCCGCTGCTGTTCAGACGCGGGGTGGGCGGGGCGAGGTCGGACGGACGGTCGACGACCAGCCGGGCGACCGACCAGACCAGGATCACCGTCATCGCCGCCGCGACCAGGACCGACCAGTTCGGACCGCCGCGGGTGCCGCGGATCGAGCCGCCGGCACCGGTCGCCAGCTCGGCCTCGAAGACCCGGCGGGCGTCGATCGGCGCGTCGGCGTACTGCTCGTCGTAGGCGGCCAGCAGCGGGACCGAGTCGGTGCCCAGCACGCGGGAGAGGGTGCGCAGGTGCCCCCGGGCGTAGAAGTCCCCGCCGCACGGCGCGAAGTCGTCGACCTCGATCGACTCGATGACGTGGGGACGGATGCGGGTGCGGTCGGCCAGCTGGTCGACGCTCAGCCCGAGCCGGGTACGGGACGCGGCGAGCTCGGGCCCGATCACCGGGTCGGTCACCGGCAGCGGCGCGTGGTCGTCGAGGACCAGCGGGTCGACGGCCTCGCCGGCCCGGGCGATCGGGCGGACCCGGTCGCCCCACACCGAGGTCTCCTCGACCAGGTTGACGCTGCCGTCGCGACGCAGCTCGCGGGCCTCGGGCAGGCGGGGGAGGTCGCTCTCGTCGTCGGTCTCCGCGGGGTCCAGGCGCAGCGCGGCGGCGCCGAGCACGACGTCGGCGCGGGTGCCGCTGGACAGGTCGCGCCACGGCAGCGGGGTGCTGCTCGCGACGACGCTCGGCGTCGGGGCCGGGAGCCCCGTGTCGTCGTGCCGGGACCGGGTACGACCGGTGTCCCCGGCCACCCCGTCGGCGACCTCGTCGTCCTCGTCGTCGTCCTCGTCGTCGTCCTCGTCGGTGGCGGCGAGCTCGTCGCGCCCGGCGCGCGCCGCGCGCCGCTCCTCGACCCAGCGGCCCAGCCGTGCGGCCAGGCCCTCGCGGGCCACGTCGGGCTCGTCGGGCTCGTCGTGCTCGTCGGGCTCGTCGGGCTCGTCGTGCTCGTCCCGCTCGTCGTGCTCGTCCAGGTCGTCGTGCTGCTCGTCGACCGGCTCGTCAACCGGCGCAGCGGCAGCCGCGACCGGCTCGGCGGCCACCGTGACCCGCGCAGCGTCGACCACCTCGGTCGCGCCGTCGGCCAGCGCACGCAGGGCCCCGGGCAGGTCGTCGGTGCCGACCACGCGGGTGGTCAGGCTCAGCGGCACCGTCAGCGGGCCGTCGTCGTCGGAGACCGCGCCGGTGAAGGACAGCGACCCGTCGCGGACGGGCCCACGGCGGGGGCGGTGCTCGACGCGGTCGACCTGGTCCCAGGTGAGGCCGTGCCAGGTCTGTCCGCGGCGCACGCGCACACCCTGGTCGTCGGCCACGAGCACCGGGGTGCGGGCGTCGACGAGGGCGAGCAGGTTCACCACCCCGACCGCGCCCATCGCCAGGCACAGGGCCCAGTCCAGCGGGGAGCCGGAGGCCATCGCCCGCGCCAGCCAGGCCAGGGCGACCAGGCAGCCGGCGACGCCGACCGCCCCGGTGACCTCGCCGCGGCGGCGCACCTCGACCTCGGCACGGTCGTGGCCGTCCTCGACCCCGGACTCGATGAGCTGCACGTCGTTCACTGTTCCCCCTGGATGATGGCGATGACGCCGTCGACCTCGTCGGGCTTGACCAAGACGTCGCGGGCCTTGGACCCCTCGCTGGGGCCCACCACCCCGCGGCTCTCGAGGATGTCCATCAGGCGCCCGGCCTTGGCGAAGCCCACGCGCAGCTTGCGCTGGAGCATCGAGGTCGAGCCGAACTGGGTGGAGACGACGAGCTCGATCGCCTGGACCACGAGGTCCAGGTCGTCACCGATGTCGTCGTCGAGGTCCCGCTTGGCGGCCGCGGGGACGGTGACGTCCTCGCGGTAGGTCGGCTGCAGCTGGGTCTTGCAGTGGGCCACGACCTGGGCGATCTCCGCCTCGGTCACCCAGGAGCCCTGGATACGGGCCGGCTTGGAGGAGCCCATCGGCAGGAAGAGACCGTCACCCTGGCCGACCAGCTTCTCGGCGCCCGGCTGGTCGAGGATGACCCGGCTGTCGGCCAGCGACGAGGTCGCGAAGGCGAGCCGGGAGGGCACGTTGGCCTTGATCAGACCGGTCACGACGTCCACCGAGGGACGCTGGGTGGCCAGCACGAGGTGGATGCCCGCGGCCCGGGCCAGCTGCGTGATCCGCACGACCGCGTCCTCGACGTCGCGCGGGGCGACCATCATCAGGTCGGCCAGCTCGTCGACGATGACCAGCAGGTAGGGGTACGGCGAGAGCACCCGCTCGCTGCCCTCGGGCAGCTCGACCTTGCCGGCCCGCACGGCCTTGTTGAAGTCGTCGATGTGACGGAAGCCGAAGTTGGCCAGGTCGTCGTAGCGCAGGTCCATCTCGCGCACGACCCACGCCAGCGCCTCGGCGGCCTTCTTGGGGCTGGTGATGATCGGGGTGATCAGGTGCGGCACGCCCTCGTAGGCGTTCAGCTCGACCCGCTTGGGGTCGACCATGATCATCCGCACCTCGTCGGGCGTGGAGCGCATCAGCACCGAGGTGATCATCGAGTTGATGAACGAGCTCTTGCCCGAGCCCGTCGCGCCGGCGACCAGCAGGTGCGGCATCTTGGCGAGGTTGGCGACCACGAAGCCGCCCTCGACGTCCTTGCCGAGCCCGGCGACCATCGGGTGGTGGTCGTTGCGGGCGACGGTGGAGCGCAGGACGTCGCCCAGGGAGACGATCTCCTTGTCCAGGTTCGGGATCTCGATCCCGATCGCGGACTTGCCCGGGATCGGGCTGAGGATCCGCACGTCGGCCGAGGCGACGGCGTAGGCGATGTTCTTGCTCAGCGCGGTGACCTTCTCGACCTTGATCGCCGGACCGAGCTCGACCTCGTAGCGGGTGACCGTCGGGCCCCGGGTGTAGCCGGTGACCTGTGCGTCGATCCCGAACTCGTCGAGGACCTGGGTCAGCCGGTCGACGACCGCGTCGCTGGCCTTGGAGCGGGCCTTGTGGACCGAGCCGGGCTTGAGCACCTCGCTGGTCGGCAGGCTGTAGACGACGTCGCCGGACAGCGCCAGCTGCTCCACGCGCGCCGGGAGGTCCGCGTGCGGCGGTGGCTCGAGCTCGGCCTGCTCGGGCTCCGGGGCCGGCGCGGGCCGGCGACGGGGGGTCCGCGCGGCGGGCGCCTGGTCGGCGACCGGCGCCATCCCGAGCTGGGTGTCGTCGGCGTCGGCGTCGACGTCGTAGGGCGCGTCGTCGGCCACGGCGGCCTTCTTCGCCCGCTTGCGGATCTCGCGGTCGGAGAGCACCGGACTGTCGTACGGCGGGTCGCCCGCGTCGGGGTCGACCTCGTCGGCCGACCGGCGGGTGCGGATCGGCTGGGTGGGGGCGCCGTCGTCGAGGGCGTCCTCGTCGTACGGCGCACGACCGAGGAGCAGGTCGCGCAGGTCGGCGAGCCGCTCGGGGACCCGGTAGACGGGCGTGGCGGTGATGACCAGCACACCGAAGAGGCAGAACAGGAGCAGCACCGGCACCACGACGAACGGGGTGCGGAGCAGGTCGAGCAGGAGCGAGGCGACGACGTAGCCGACCGCTCCCCCGCCCTGGCGCAGCGGCGAGGTGTCGCCGTCCAGCGGCTGCGGGTCGCCGGCGGCGACGTGGACGATCCCGAGCACGCCGAACGACAGCGCGGACCAGCCGATCACCTGCCTGCCGGCGGGACCGTTGCGGACCGGGTCGCGCATGACGCGCCACCCCGCGACGACCAGGGCCAGCGGCACCAGCCAGCCGACCTGGCCGACGCTGCCGGTGACCAGGGTGCGGGCCAGCTCCATCGCGCCACCGGGCACCTCGAACCAGACCGCGGCGGCCGCGACCAGCGCGAGGCCGAGCAGGACCAGGCCGGCACCGTCACGACGGTGCTCGGGCTCGAGGTCACGGGCGGTGTGCCCGATCCCGCGGGCGGCGGCGCCGACGCCGCCGGCCACCGCGCCCCAGGTCGCCGCGATCCCGCGGGCCCCGACCCCGGCCAGGCGCACGACCGGGCTCGGTCCGGAGCGCACCGCACGGGGGGCGGGCCGCTTCTTCGGGGTCGAGCGGGAGGTCGAGCGGGAGGAGGGGCTGGGGGGCTTCCGCGTGCTCCGGGTACGTGGAGTCGAGGAGCCCTTGCCACTCGTGGACCGGCTGGTGCTGGTCGACGTGGACGAGGACGTGCTCTTGCTCCGCGACCCCGGCGGGGAAGACGTACGGGTCGCCATGGTCGACACCCTAGTTCTGCGTCACTTGCGTCCCTCGGACCACAGGAGTGCGTGTCTTGGGACCCCGCGGCAGCGCCGGAACCGCCGTTCCGTCCACCGAGAACCCACGGGAGGACCACACGACGGTATCGCCGCGTCGACGCGGCGGTGACGCAACGGTGACGTCGTGGTGACACCGAGTTGTGATCCAGGGGTATGGACCAACGTCCCGTCCGTCCTTAGGGTGCGAGGGCGGGACGGCCACCCCGGACCGCACACCACACCCACTCGGAGGGAACAACACGTGAAGATCCTCAGGCAGGGCTTGGCCCTCGCCGTTCTTGGGGCAGGGCTCACGGCGGTGTCGCCGCTCTCAGCCACCGCGGCACCGGCCGCACCTGACCCCACGCTCGTCCAGCGTATGAAGGACGACGCCAGCGGCCAGGTCCGCGTCTCGGACGAGCGCGCCACCGGCAAGATCAGCTTCATCCGCGCCACCGGCGCCGGCGGCGACCTGCTGCCCGGCACGGCCGCGGGCTCCGCGGCCTCGGCCGTGGCCAAGGCCGAGGCCTACGTCGACGACTTCGCCCCGGCGTTCGGGGCCCCGAGCGAGCAGCTGGTGCGCGAGGGCGTCACCCGCGACGAGCTCGGCACTGTCGTGACCTGGACCCAGGAGTACGACGGGGTCCCCGTCTTCGGCTCCATGCTCAAGGCCCACCTCGACGACCAGGGCGACCTCACGGCCGTCAACGGCGAGCTGGTGCCGGTCGAGGGCCTCAGCACCGACCCGGCGCTCTCGGCCACCGAGGCCGGTCGCGCCGCCGTCGCGATGGTGAAGGCCCAGCCCCCCACCGACGACGAGGGCAACGAAGGCTCGGTCGACGGCATCGAGGCCAAGGACCCGTCCCTGCTGGTCTACCGCTCGGGCCTGGCCCAGGGCGTGGCCGGCGGCGAGAACGAGCTGGCGTACTCGATCGAGGTCGGCAACGACGCGAACGTGCGCGACATGGTCTTCGTCGACGCGCAGACCGGCAAGATCCTCAACCGCTACTCGCTGATCCACGGCGCGCTCGACCGCGAGCTCTACGAGGCCGACAAGGACCGCCAGCTCGAGCTGGTCTGGGAGGAGGGCGACCCGCTGCCGGGCGACCTGACCACCGACCAGGAGAACCTCGTCCGCTCGACGGGCGAGTCGTACTGGCTGTTCAAGAACGCCTTCGACCGGGACAGCTACGACGGTGCCGGCGCGACGATGCGCACCATCAACAACGACCCGGCCATCCGGTGCCCGAACGCGAACTGGAACGGCACGACGACCAACTACTGCGACGGCGTCACCTCCGACGACGTCGTCTCCCACGAGTGGGGCCACGCCTACACCGAGTACACCCACGGCCTGATCTACCAGTGGCAGCCGGGTGCGCTCAACGAGGGCTACTCCGACGTCTTCGGCGAGACCCTCGACCTGATCAACGGTCGCGAGGACGAGGGCGAGGGCGACATCACCTCCCCGCGCCCGGTCGACGCGTGCTCCACCAACTCCCCGGCCAAGCCGGTGCTGACGATCAACGCGCCCAGCTCCATCGCCCGCGACTGCCTCACCGGCGGCGCCTCGTTCGGTGAGCAGCTGACCGCCGAGGGCGTCACCGGCGACGTCGTCGCCCCCACCGACGCCGTCGCGGAGGGCGACACGGCCACGAACGGCTGCTCGCCCTACGAGCAGGACGTCACCGGCAAGATCGTCCTCGTCGACCGCGGCGTGTGCGCCTTCACCCAGAAGGCCCAGGTGGCCACCGAGGAGGGCGCGGCCGCGCTGATCATCGGCAACAACGACGACGCCCCCATCGGGATGTCCGGCGACGACCCGTCGCTGGTGCCGACCGTCTCGATCGGTCTCACCGACCGCGAGGCCATCCGTGCCGAGCTCACCGGCGGCGAGACCGTCAACGTGACCATGAAGGACGCCGGCGGCGAGCGCACCGACTCCTTCCGCTGGCTCGTGGGTGAGAAGTCCGGCGCCTTCGGCGGCGCGATCCGCGACATGTGGAACCCCACCTGCTACGGCGACCCGGGCAAGGTCAGCGACGCCGAGTACAAGTGCTCCACCGAGGACAACGGCGGCGTGCACTCCAACTCCGGCGTGGTCAACCGCGGCTACTCGCTGCTCGTCGACGGTGGCGACTACAACGGCGTCGAGGTCGGCGGCATCGGCCTCGACAAGTCGCTGAACATCTACTACAAGGCGATGCTCGACTACCAGACGCCGGCCAGCGACTTCGTGGACCACGCGAACTCGCTGGAGGCCTCCTGCGCCGACCTCACGGGCAAGGCCATCAACGAGCTGTCGACCGCGCCGAACGACGTGGTCCGGGCGGTCGACAAGATCACCGCCGACGACTGCGCCCAGGTCGCGGCGATGGCACAGGCCGTCGAGCTGCGCCTCGACCCGACCGACAAGTGCAACTTCGAGCCGCTGCTCGCCCCGGGCGACCCGGGCACCTGCGGTGAGGGCTTCACCGGCACCGAGGTCTTCTCCGAGGACTTCGAGAACGGTCTGGACGCCTGGACCCTCGAGGGCGAGAACGTCTACGGCGGGGAGACCTTCCCGTGGACCACGACCCGCACCTACCGCGGCGACCACGAGTCCACGGTGGCCTTCGCACCGGGACCGGACCAGGGTGACTGCTCCGGGACGCCCACCGACATCTCGTCGGTGGACTGGATGACCAGCGGTGACATCGAGCTGCCTGCGGACGGCACCACGCCGCGGATGTCGTTCGAGCACTACGTGGCCACCGAGCTCGGCTACGACGGCGGCAACGTGCAGGTCGCCGTCGACGGCGGCGGGTTCGAGCCCGTCCCGGCCGACGCCTTCGCCTTCAACGCCCCCGACCAGATCTCCACCGAGGCCGAGGGCAACACCAACCCGCTCGCGGGCGAGCCGGGCTTCACCGGCACCGACGGCGGCACCGTGTTCGGCAGCTGGGGCACCTCGGTCGTCGACCTGGGCGAGGCCGGCGTCGCGCCGGGCGACACCATCCAGGTCCGCTTCGCGATGGGCCGCGACGGTTGCGGCGGCGCCAGCTTCTTCGGCTGGAACGTCGATAACATCGCGGTCTCGCTCTGCGAGGAGGCCCCGGCGGAGCCCGTCGCCACCACGACGACCTTCAAGCGGACGATCCCGCAGCCGGTGCGTACCGGCAGGCCGTTCGCGGCCAAGGTGAAGGTCGTCGCCGAGGACGGCAGCGTCCCCTCCGGCCAGGTCGCCCTGCGCTCGCGCGGGCGCATCGTCGGCACGGACGGCGTCAACGCCCGCGGCGTCGCGCTGATCGAGTCGACCAAGCGGTTCGCCAAGCCCGGGACGCCCAGGATGACGGCGACGTTCGAGGGTGGCGAGCTGCTGGAGACGAGCTCGGACCGGTTCACGGTGCGCGTCGTGCGCCGCTGAGCCTGACCCCGTAGCACCGCACCACGCAGGGCCCCGTCGGACACCGTCCGGCGGGGCCCTCGCGGTGCCCCCTCCGTGCGATCCCCGCCCCGTGGAAGGGGTGGGGCTCAGCCGCGCCCGCGGGGCAGGCAGACCCGGAAGGTGCTGCCGACGCCGAGGTCGGAGCGCACCACGATCCGGCCGCCGTGCAGGTGCACGATGCGGCGCGAGATGGCCAGCCCCAGCCCGGAGCCAGGCAGCGACAGCGCCTCGGGGTTGGTCGAGCGGTGGAAGGCCGAGAACAGGTGGACCTGGTCGGCGGCGGAGATGCCGAGGCCGGTGTCGGTGCACTCCAGCCACACCCCGCCCGCGTCGTCGGACCCGACGGCGACGGTGACCTCGCCGCCGCGGAGGGTGTACTTGACCGCGTTGCCGAGCAGGTTGTCCACCACGGTCCCCAGCTCGTCGGGGTCGGCGTCGACGGGCACGGTCTCGCTGGGCACGTCGAGGTTGAGCACCAGTCCCCCGCGCTCGGCCTGGACCGCGATCAGCTCGACGCTGGCGGCCGCGAGCACGCGCAGGTCGGCCGGGCGCGGGACGTGGACCCGCGACTCCTCCAGCGCGGAGTAGTCCAGGAGGTTCTGCACGAGCCGGTCCAGCCGCCTGGCGTTGCGGGCGATCGCCTCGACCGACCCGATGCCGGTGTCGAGGTCGGTGAGCAGCTCGGCGTGGCCGACGATGGAGCTCAGCGGGGTCTTCAGCTCGTGGGAGATCGTGGCGATCAGCTCTCCCTTGTACCGGTCGAGCTCCCGCAGCTCCCCCACGAGGTGCCGCTCGCGCTCGAGGATCCGGGCGTCGAGGACCACGCGGCCCAGCAGGCGCCCGATCTCGCCGACCGTCTCCTGCTCCAGCTCGCTCCACGTGCTCGTCCCGGGCCGACGGGCCACCAGCAGGTAGCCCGACGTGTCGCGGTCGCCCACCGGGGCGAGCAGCACGGTGGCGTCGCACTTCTCCGGGGCCAGCCCGGAGACGCGCGAGAGCTCCATCGGCCCGAGGACGGCGGGATGGCCGGAGCGGGCGGCCCCGACCGCGAGCCCCGCGGCGACCCGGGCCAGCCCGGGCGAGCCCCCGACGTGGGTGGAGTAGAAGTGCGACTCCTCGAGGTTCTCCAGGTCACCGGAGGTGACGCAGCGGATCGCCACCTCGTCGACGCCGAACCCGTCCGCCACGGCGCGCCCGACACCCTCCAGGGTCAGGTCGAGGTCGGCGAGCCGGGCCGCCGCCGAGGCGGCGCCCAGGACCTCGCCCATCCGGACCTGCGTGGCCAGCCGCTCGCGCTGCTGGGCGTTGTCCATGGCCAGACCGGCCTGCACCACGAACATCTCCAGCAGCTCGCGCTCGAGCTCGCCCGGCACCATGCCGTCGGCCGGCAGGTCCACCGACATGTTGCCCAGCAGCCGGCCGGTGGCCGACCACAGCGGGGCGTACAACGTGTCGAGGGGGTGCCAGGCGCCCTCGACCGCGCTCGGCTCGAGGTCGGGCACCCAGGCGGCCTCCTCGAGGGGCGCCGGGAGCCGGTCGTGCGGCAGGAAGCGCAGCACGCCCCACTCGTCGGCGAGGTCGAACTCGTTGACCAGCGACGCCACCGGCGTACGCCGGCCCAGCAGCAGGTCGCGCACGTGCGGCGGGGCGGCGACGTTCGTCATCACCAGCGTGTCGGCCTCGAGCCGGGAGATCGCGGCCACCCCGAAGCCGAGCACCTCGACGACGCCGTGGGCGACCTCGTCGAGCACCTCGGAGAGGTCCGCGGAGGCGTTGACGCGCTGCATCAGCCGGTAGAGGCGGCGCAGCGCCTCAGGTCGCGAGGACGCAACGACGTTCATCGGAGGGGCTCCCGAGGTGTTCTGGTCCACCGAGGACCGAGGCGGCACCCCGGAGTCTAGGCACCCGGGCCCGTCCGCGGGCGGGATTGACGGGACCGGTCAGGCCACGACCACCACGGGCACGATCATCGGCCGCCGCCGGTGGGTACGGCTGACCCACCGCCCGAGGGTCCGGCGGAGCAGCTGCTGGAGCTGCTGGACGTCGGTCGCGCCGTCGGCCAGGGCCTCGGTCAGCGCGGCGACGACCTCCGCGCGGACCTCGGTGAAGTCGACGCCCTGCAGCGCGTTGCCCCGGGCGTGCACCTCCGGCGCGACCAGCACGGCGCCGCGGTCGAGGTCGACCACGGCCACCACCGAGAGGAACCCCTCCTCCCCCAGGATCCGGCGGTCCTTCAGGTCGGCCTCGGTGACCTGGCCGACCGAGGACCCGTCGACGTAGACGTACTCGCAGGGCACCCGGCCGACCACGTCGGCGCGCCCGTCGACCAGGTCGACGACCACGCCGTCCCCGGCGACGACGACGTCGGGGACCCCGGTACGCCGCGCCAGCTCGGCGTTGGCGCGCAGGTGGCGGACCTCGCCGTGCACCGGCATCACGGTGCGCGGGCGGACGATGTTGTAGCAGTACAGCAGCTCGCCGGCGCTGGCGTGGCCGGAGACGTGGACCAGCGCGTTCCCCTGGTGCACCACCCGTGAGCCGAGCCCGGCCAGGCCGTTGATCACCCGGTAGACGGCCGTCTCGTTGCCCGGGATCAGGCTGGAGGCCAGCACCACCGTGTCCTCGTCACCGACCTGGACGAGCTGGTGGGTGCCCTGGGCCATCCGGCTCAGCGCGCTCATCGGCTCGCCCTGGGAGCCGGTGGAGACCAGCACCTGCCGCTCCGGCGGGAGGCCGGCGAGCTCCTTGGCCTCGACCACGACACCCTCGGGCACCCGCAGGTAGCCCAGGTCGCGGGCGATGGCCATGTTGCGGACCATCGAGCGGCCGACGTACCCGACCTTGCGCCCGTGCGCGGCCGCAGCGTCGAGGACCTGCTGCACGCGGTGGACGTGGGAGGCGAAGCAGGCCACGACCAGCCGGCCCTGCGCGCCGGCGAAGACCTGGTCGAGGACCGGGGTGATGCTGGTCTCGGCCGTGGTGAAGCCCGGCGTCTCGGCGTTGGTGGAGTCGGTGAGGAAGAGGTCGACGCCCTCCTCCCCGAGCCGCGCGAAGGCCCGCAGGTCGGTGAGCCGGCCGTCGAGGGGCAGCTGGTCCATCTTGAAGTCGCCGGTGTGGAGCACCAGTCCGGCGGTGGTGCGGATCGCGACGGCGAGCGCGTCGGGGATGGAGTGGTTGACCGCCACCAGCTCGAGCTCGAACGGCCCGAAGGAGATCGTGTCGCCCTCGGCGACGACGTGCTGGAGGGTCTGCCGCAGCCGGTGCTCGCGCAGCTTGGGCTCGAGCAGGGCCAGGGTCAGCCGCGAGCCCACGAGCGGGATGTCGGGGCGCTCCCGCAGGAGGTACGGCGTCGCGCCGACGTGGTCCTCGTGGCCGTGCGTCAGCAC
>JBBSKO010000035.1:0-14833 GCA_038256225.1 Propionibacteriales bacterium
CGCCGCGCCCCTGGCAGTGCTGGCACGGCTCGCTGAACGCCTCCAGCAGGCCCTGGCCGACCCGCTTGCGGGTCATCTGCACCAGGCCCAGCGAGGTGACCTCGGCGACCTGGTGCTTGGTGCGGTCACGGCCCAGGCACTCCACGAGCCGGCGCAGCACCAGGTCGCGGTTGGACTCGAGGACCATGTCGATGAAGTCGACGACGATGATGCCGCCGATGTCGCGCAGCCGCAGCTCGCGGACGATCTCCTCGGCGGCCTCAAGGTTGTTCTTGGTGACGGTCTCCTCGAGGTTGCCGCCGGAGCCGGTGAACTTGCCGGTGTTGACGTCGACGACGGTCATCGCCTCGGTGCGGTCGATGACCAGCGAGCCGCCGGAGGGCAGCCACACCTTGCGGTCGACGCCCTTGGCGATCTGCTCATCGATGCGGTGGGTCGTGAACACGTCGGTCTCGGACTCGTGACGCTCGATCCGGTCGGCGAGGTCGGGGGCGATGTGGCCGACGTACTCCGAGACGGTCTGCCAGGCCTCCTCGCCCTGCACGACGAGCCGGGCGAAGTCCTCGGTGAAGAGGTCCCGCACGACCTTGAGCATCAGGTCGGGCTCGCCGTAGAGCATCTGCGGGGAGTTGCCCTTGGCGACCTTGCGCTCGATGTCCTCCCAGCGCGCCTTGAGACGGTCGACGTCACGGGTCAGCTCGTCCTCGCTGGCACCCTCGGCGGCGGTCCGCACGATGACGCCGGCGCTGTCGGGGACGATCTGCTTGAGCAGCGACTTGAGCCGGTTGCGCTCGGTGTCGGCCAGCTTGCGCGAGATGCCGTTGGTGGTGCCGTCGGGCACGTAGACCAGGAACCTCCCGGCGAGGCTGACCTGGCTGGTCAGGCGGGCACCCTTGTGGCCGACCGGGTCCTTGGTGACCTGCACCAGGATGGTCTGCCCCGAGGACAGCACCGACTCGATCTTGCGGGCCGTGCCCTCCTTGTGGCCCAGCGCCTGCCAGTTGACCTCGCCGGCGTAGAGCACGGCGTTGCGGCCCTTGCCGATGTCGACGAAGGCGGCCTCCATCGAGGGCAGCACGTTCTGGACGCGACCGAGGTAGACGTTGCCGATCATCGAGGTCTGCGACTCGCGGGCCACGTAGTGCTCGACCAGGACCTTGTCCTCGAGCACCCCGATCTGGGTGAGGTCGCTGCGCTGGCGGATGACCATGGTCCGGTCCACCGACTCGCGGCGGGCCAGGAACTCGGCCTCGCTCACGATCGGTGCGCGGCGGCGTCCGGCCTCGCGGCCCTCGCGACGGCGCTGCTTCTTGGCCTCGAGACGGGTCGAGCCGCTGACCGCGGTGATCTCGTCCTCGGCCGAGCGCGGCTTGCGCACCCGGGTGACGGTGTTCGGGTCGTCGCCCTTGTCGTCCCCACCGTCGCCCTCACGACGACGCCGGCGCCGGCGGCGGGAGGAGCCGCTGCGGCCACCCTCGCCGTCCCCGCGGTCGTTGCCCTCACCGGCGTCGGTGTCGTCGGTGTCCGCGGACTCGCCGGCGGCAGCGTTCCCGCCGCCGTCCTCACCGGTCTGTTCCTGGTCCTGCCGGCCGCCCTGGCCGCCCTGGCCGCCCTGGCCGCCCTGGCCGCCCTGGCCGCCACGACCACCGCGGCTGCGCCGGCGCCCCTGGCGCTGCCGGCCGTCCTGGCCGTCCTGGCCGTCCTGGTCGTCGTCTTGCTCGTCGGTGCCGGTGCCCTCGGCCGCGTCGTCACCGTCCGCGGCGGGGTCCTGGCTGTCGGGGGCCGCGCCGGACCGGTCACCGGACCGGTCCGACTGCTCCTCGCCCGAGCCGCCGGAGCCGCCCTTGCGACGACGGCGGCCACCGCGGCGGCGACGACGACGCCCGTTGCCGGGCCCGCTCTCGCCGTCGTCGTCGGTGTCGTCGGTGTCGTCGGTGTCGTCGGTGTCGTCGGTGTCGTCGTCCTCGTCCGCCGCGTCGACACCGGCCTGCTCGGCCTCCTCGACGGGCAGCACGGTCTCGACCTCGGCCTCGGCGGCCTCCTCGACGACCTCGGCCGGCACCTCGGCGGCGGGCACCCCCTCGGTCGGGGCCTCCTCCGCGGGGGCCGCCGGCGCGGAGGCGACCTTGCGGGTGGTGCGCTTGCGGGTCGTCTTCTTCACGACGGGGGCCTGGAAGAGCGGGACCGCGCTGACGGCCGGCGCGGGCTCGTCGACGGCCTCGGTGGTGGCCTGCTCGGTGGTGTCGGCGGGCACGGCCGAGTCGGCGGCGGCGGCCACCTCCACGACGGCCTCCACGACGGGCTCCACGACGGGCTCGGCAGGGGACTCGACGGCGGGCTCGGCAGCGGTCTCGTCCAGCGGGAGCTCGGGCGCCTCCGCGGCCGGCGCGGCGGCGCTCTTGCGGGTCCGGGTCGTCTTCTTGACCGCGGCCTTCTTGGCCGTCGTCTTCTTCGCCGCGCTCTTGCGGGCCGCGGCCTTCTTCGCCGGCGCCGGGGTGTCCGCCGGGGTGTCCGCCGGGGTGTCCGCCGGGGCGGGCGTCTCGGCGGACACCGACGTGGCGGCCACCTTGCGGGTCGTGCGCTTGCGGGTCGTCTTCTTCACCGCGGGGGCCGGAGTGGCCTCACCCGCTTCGTCCGAGGACGTGGTGGGGATCTGGTCGTCAGCCATGTGGTGCTCCTGGCCCGGGCGCTCACGCGTTCCTGGGCGGGTCGTGCCCGGCCCCGCGGTGCGGGCGCCGTGGCGTCAAGTCTTCCGGGGCGGCGACACCCTCCGCTGCGCGTCGCTGGGCACCCGTCCTCGCCTGCCGCGGTCGCTGGCCCGTGGGTGGTCGCTCTCACCGATCACCCGGTCCGCGTCGCGGTCTGGCGACGACCTGCACCCACCGTGCCGCCCCATGCGGGGCCGGCGAGAACGTCGTCGGGCCGGGCCCTCGCGGTCTCCCGCTACAGCCCGTCCTACGGGGAGTATCGCACAGTGGCCCGGTGGGCGGGGCATCACGCGCCCGGCCGCGCCCGGGTCCGCCCCGGGCTCAGCCCGGGGTCGGGGCGGTGGCGAGGGGGTCCTCGAGCCCGTCCTCGGCCGGGGTCAGCGGCCCCTGGGCCAGCCGGGTCAGCAGCATCCGGTCGGGTGCCGGCAGCCCCGAGGCCGACCGGACCCCGGTCAGCACGTCGTCGGGCCGCACCGACGGCACGGTGTGTCGCAGCAGCAGGTCCAGGGTGCTCCCGGGCCGACCGGCGTCGTCGACCTCGGCGTCGCCGACCTCGAGGTGCAGCACGGCCTCGCGGCAGTCGAAGGTCCGCAGGCCCTTCTTGGTCATCCGCTCGACCGGCACCGACTCGAGGGCGAGGAAGTCGGCGACCCCGGCGCGCGCCGCGGCGACCGGCAGGTCGGTCTCGACCCGCCAGAGGCTGGCCTGGAGCAGCTCGGTCAGGCCACCCGTCCGCGCGGTGGCGACGTCGGCGACCTCCACCACGTCCAGGCCGGGAGGCAGCGAGCCGGCGAGGGTGCGGGCGACGTCAGCCGGGTCCAGCACCTGCGCGAGCCCGATCTCGAGGTACTCCGCCTCGCTGGCGGACCCCGTCGGGGACGCGCCGGCGTAGGAGATGCGCGGGTGCGGGTTGAACCCCGAGGAGTAGGCCATCGGCACCCGCGCCCGCACGAGCGCACGCTCGAAGGCGCGGCTGAAGTCGCGGTGGCTGGTGAACCGCATCCGGCCGCGCTTGGCGTACCGGACGCGGAGCCGCTGGACCGGGGGTGCCTGCTGCTCGGGCTGGGCGCGGCTCACGCGCGGGTCCCGAGGTCGTCTCGTGCTGCCTTCATCGCCGGTGAAGGGTAGACCGTCCCGACCCGCTCCCCCGACAACCAGGTCGTCAGCCGCTCGGCCTCGGTGTCCAGGGCGCGCCGCCCGGCGGCCGGTACGTCGGTCAGCAGGCTGGGGACGACGACGCCGTCGGGGTCCTGCACCCAGGTCCCGACCACGCGGCCGTCCCACCACGCGGTGGTGCCGGCGTTGCCGTTGCGGTCGAAGACCTGCGGGCCGAGATCGCCCAGGTGGAAGTCGCGCTCCTTCCAGCCCATCACGGTCGGGTCGAGCACCGGCAGCAGCGCAGCCCACGGGGCGACCTCCGGCGCGGGCTCCTCGTCGCCGGGCAGGACCCAGGCGGGGCGGCCGTCCTCGAGGGCGACCTCGACGGCGCCGAGGTCGTCGAGCGCCCGGCCGACCAGCCCCTTCGTGCCCCCGAGCCACCAGACCAGGTCGGTGGTGGTCCCCGGTCCGAAGCGCGCGAGCCAGCGCCGCACCAGCTCGGCCCAGCCGTCCTCGACGGTTGCGGGAGCCGGGACCTCCTCCAGCCAGTGCTCCATGGCCGTCCACCGGGGCCGGGAGACCCGCCAGTGGCCGGTGTTGGTGCCGCGGACGACGTCGGCGGTGAGGCCGAGGTGGGTCAGCACCCGCGAGTGCAGGCCGTCGTCGCCGGGCAGGACCGGGCGTACCTCCGCGGCGGTCAGGCCGTCCGGGTGGGCGCGGAGGTGGTCGAGCACCCGCGCCCGCGCGTCAACGAGCCACCCGGCCCCGTCGGCGGCCACGCCGAGCGCGACGACCTCCTTGGCCAGGCGTGCCCCCTCGGCCGCGGCGACCCGCGCCGAGGCGCTCCCCCACGCGGCGGGGAGCAGGTCGCGGGGGAAGGCGAAGAGGGTGCGGCGCATGGCCAGCTGCTTGACCACCGCCCGGTCGTCGTGGAGGACCCGCTCCACCTCGTCGCGACCGACGTCGGCGCGCGCGGCGACCGACAGGTGCACCGTGGCCGGCTCCGTGGCGTGCAGCACCACCACGGAGCGCACCGCCTCCTCGACCGTGCCGACCCGGTGGTCCGGGGCGATCGCGTGGCGTCGAGCGAGGCGGTGCCGGCGCTCGCGGTCGGGCACCGTGCGCGTCGCGCCGCGCGAGGTCACTCCGCCGCGTCCTCCGGGCCGGCGGGCTCCCCGTCCCGGGCGGCGCGGGCCTGGCGGCGGCGCTGGTCGGTGAAGGACTGGACGGCGAAGTTGGCGAAGGTCGCGATCGCCACCGCCGCCACCTCCTGGTCGCTGATCTCCGGCAGCGGCCGGCCAGCCGCGTCATCGGGCACCAGGCGCTCGAGGTCGCCGAGGACCTGCACCCCGAGGTCCTGGATCCGCCGCACCTGGTCCCGTCCGGCCTCCTGGACCCAGCCGAGGTGCTCGGGCGGCAGGGTGATCCGCACCGCGCTTCCGCGGTCCAGCACCCCGCGAGCGAGGATCCGGCGGATCCCGGGGTTGTACTCCTGGCGGACGTCGGACATCCGGTCACCGAGGCTGACGTTGAACCGCCGCAGCACCTCGGCCTCGACCAGCCCGAAGGACTGGTTGACCACCCGGTCCGGGGCGACGACCGCGTCGGCCGGGTAGCCGACGAGGGAGGCGAACGCGGCGAAGATGGACCCGTGGTCCCGGGTGTCCACGGGCACGACGGTGATCCGCTCGACCGGCAGGCCGCTGGCCCACCGGGCGCAGACGTCGGCGACGTCCTGGCGCAGGCGGAACTGCCGGGCGTCCTCACCGTCGTGGTCTCGGACCTGGCTCAGGTAGGTGTCGTAGTCGGTGGTCATCCGTCGCTTCAGCTGCTGCTGGAACTCCGAGGGCAGCTGGCGCGACCAGTCGCGGGCGGTGACCACCACGTGGCACTGCAGGCCGTGGCGGCCCTCGAGCCGCTCCACGAGCGCGGCCACGTCGCTCTCGCGGACCTCGGCGAGGTCCTCGACGCTCAGCAGCAGGCGGTCGCCGCGGGTCCGGGCTATCCGGGTGGCGCCGGCGTCCAGCGCGGCGGCGTCCAGCGGCTCGCTGAACCCCGTGATGCCGTTCCAGCCCAACGGCTCCAGCAGCCGTGACACCTTGACCCCGCGGCGGGCCAGCGGCACGCCGACCCCGGCCTGGGCCAGCGCGTCCAGGGAGTCGGTGATGCCGACCTGGAGCGAGCTCGTCCCGGTCTTGCTCGCGCCGACGTGCAGGAAAAGCTGTCGCGTCATGGACAGATCGAACCACACCGGACGTGCGTCCCGACCCGCCACGGGGCGGGCCCGACAGCGTGCCACTCCGCGCCCGGGCCTTCCTGCTCACCGACCTGCCGGACGGGGCGTCCGCCTCGATCGTCGGCCTGCCCCACGACGGGCTCCCTGGCCGGGGCCGGGCGCTAGACCACCGCGAGCGGCAGCAGCCGCTGCCCCGTCGGCCCGATCTGGATGTCGGTGCCCATCTCCGGGCACACCCCGCAGTCGTAGCAGGGCGTCCAGCGGCAGTCCTCGACCTCGCCGGCCGGGCCGTCGGGGTCCTCACCGGCAGCGAGGGCGTCCTCCCAGTCCGACCAGAGCCAGTCCTTGTCCAGCCCGGAGTCGAGGTGGTCCCAGGGCAGGACCTCGTCCTGCTCGCGTCCGCGGACGGTGTACCAGTCGAGGTCGACCCCGGTGCCGGCCAGGCCGACCTCGGCGGCGGCGGCCCACCGGTCGTAGCTGAAGTGCTCGCTCCAGCCGTCGAAGCGGCCGCCGGCGCGCCAGGACTCCTCGATCACCGCACCCACGCGGCGGTCGCCGCGCGAGAGCAGTCCCTCGACGATGCCGGGGCGGCCGTCGTGGTAGCGGAACCCGATCGCCCGGGCGTACTTCTTGTCCGCGCGGACGTCCTCGCGCAGCTTGCGCAGCCGCTCGTCGGTCGTCTCGTGGTCGAGCTGCTGGGCCCACTGGAAAGGCGTGTGCGGCTTGGGCACGAACCCGCCGATCGACACGGTGCAGCGGATGTCGTTGCGGCCGGAGACCTCGCGGCCGGTGGCGATGACGCGCTTGGCCAGCTCGGCGATCTCGAGGACGTCCTCGTCGGTCTCGGTGGGCAGCCCGCACATGAAGTAGAGCTTCACCTGGCGCCAGCCGTGGGAGTACGCCGTCGCGACGGTGTCGATCAGGTCGTCGACCGAGACCATCTTGTTGATCACCTTGCGCATCCGCTCCGAACCGCCCTCGGGGGCGAAGGTCAGCCCCGAGCGGCGGCCGTTGCGGGAGAACTCGTTGGCGAGGGTGATGTTGAAGGCGTCGACCCGGGTGCTCGGCAGCGACAGCGAGACGTTCGTGCCCTCGTACCGGTCGGCGAGGTCGGTGGCCATCTCCCCGATCTCGGTGTGGTCCGCCGAGCTCAGCGAGAGCAGGCCGACCTCCTCGAATCCGGAGGCGCGGATGCCGTTCTCGACCATCGCGCCGATGGTGCTGATGGAGCGCTCGCGCACCGGGCGCGTGATCATCCCGGCCTGGCAGAAGCGGCAACCGCGCGTGCAGCCGCGGAAGATCTCGACCGAGAAGCGCTCGTGGACGGTCTCGGCCAGCGGGACCAGCGGCTTGGCCGGGTAGGGCCAGGCGTCGAGGTCCATCAGCGTGTGCTTGGTGACGCGGTAGGGGATGCCGGGCCGGTTCGGCACGACCGCCTCGATCGCGCCGTCCTCGCCGTAGGTGACGTCGTAGAACCGCGGCACGTAGACGCTGCCGAGCATCGCCAGGCGGCGCAGCAGCTCCTCGCGACCGCCCGGGCGGCCCTCGCCCTTCCACTCGCGGATCACGTCGGAGATCAGCAGCACGGCCTGCTCCCCGTCGCCGAGGACCGCGGCGTCGATGAAGTCGGCCACCGGCTCGGGGTTGAAGGCGGCGTGCCCGCCGCCCAGCACGATCGGCTCGTCCTCACCGCGGTCGACCGCGTGCAGCGCGATCCCGGCCAGGTCGAGGGCGTTGAGCATGTTGGTGTAGCCCAGCTCGGTGGCGAAGCTGATCCCGAGGACGTCGAAGTCGCGCACCGCGCGGTGGCCGTCGACGGTGAACTGCGGGATCTGCTCCTCCCGCATGACGGCCTCCATGTCGGGCCACACCGCGTAGGTGCGCTCGGCGAGGATCCAGTCCCGCTCGTTGAGCACCTCGTAGAGGATCTGCACCCCCTGGTTGGGCAGGCCGACCTCGTAGGCGTCGGGGTACATCAGCGACCACCGGACGGTCGGGCCGTCCTCGGGCGCGCAGTCCCAGTCCTTGACCGTCGAGTTCAGCTCGCCGCCGACGTACTGGATCGGCTTGGAGACCGACGACAGGCGGGGCTCGAGTCGGGGGAACAGCGACGCAGTCATGCCCGTCAGGGTACGGCGGGGCGGCGCGCGGGGCGAACACGCGGGCGGGCGTGGTTGCCTGGGCCCATGGAGCAGCGCGGCCTCGTCACCCATGAGCACCGGATCACCGTCCCCCTCGACCACGACCACCCGGGCGGCGAGACCCTCGAGGTCTTCGCCCGGGTGGTGGCCGCCCCCGACGGCGCCGACCGTCCGTACCTGCTGTTCCTCCAGGGCGGACCCGGCCAGGAGGCGCCGCGCCCGGTGCACGACCCGGCCACGCCCGGCTGGCTCCCGCGGGCGCTGGCCGACTACCGGGTGGTCATGCTCGACCAGCGCGGCACGGGCCTCTCGACGCCGTACGGCGGTCCCGGCCCGGACCCCGCCGCCGACGCCGCCCGCCTGACGCACCTGCGGGCCGACAGCATCGTCCGTGACGCCGAGTGCCTGCGTGAGCACCTCGGCGCCGCGCGCTGGAGCGTGCTGGGCCAGTCCTTCGGCGGCTTCTGCGTGCTGCACTACCTCTCCACCGCCGCCGCCAGCCTGACCGAGGCGTTCGTGACCGGCGGGCTGAGCCCGGTGGGCCGTCGCCCCGACGAGGTGTACGCCGCGACCTGGGCGGTCCAGCAGCAGCTCGACGCGCGCTACCACCGGCAGTTCCCGGGCGACCGCGACCGGCTCGCCCGCCTGCTCGACCGGTGCGACGCCGGCGAGGTGCGGACCCCGGCCGGCGACCCGGTCAGCCGGCGGCTGCTGCGGACGGTCGGCAACGCCCTGGGCATGGACGGCGGCGCCGAGAAGGTCCACCACCTGCTCGAGCGGGACCACCGCTCCCCCGCCTTCCGCCACGACCTGGCCGCGGCGTTCCCGTTCCAGGCCCGCAACCCGCTCTACGCCCTGGTCCACGAGTCGAGCTACGCCGACGGCCACCCGACCTCGTGGGCCGCCGACCGCACCGCGCCCACCGAGGCCACCGCCGCGGACGCGCTGATGCTGACCGGGGAGCACCTGTTCCGCTGGCACTTCACCGACGACGCGGCGCTGGCGCCCTGGCGGGAGGTCGCCGACCTGCTCGCCGACCACCCGTGGCCGCGCCTCTACGACGCCGACGCGCTGCGCGCGGCCGACGTCCCCGTCGCGGCCGCGGTCTACGCCGACGACCCGTTCGTGGTGCGGGGGTTCTCGGAGGAGACCGCGGCGCTGCTCCCGCGGGGGCGGACCTGGCGGACCGACGAGTACCTGCACAACGGTCTGCGCGACCCGCGTGTCCTGGACCGGCTGATCGACCTCGCCCGGGGACGCGTCTGACGGTCTCGTGTCCGCGAGCGTCACCTCGGCTGTCCGAGAGCGTCACCTCGGCTGTCCGCGAGCGTCACCTCGTCAGGCGCGGACGAGGACCCGTGAGGGCGGGCGCAACCGGGCCTGGCGGCCCGAGGCCGAGCGCAGGTGGATGTTCTGCAGCAGGCCCACGGCGAGCATCCCGGCGAACATCGAGCTGCCGCCGTAGGAGACGAACGGCAGCGGGACACCGGTGACCGGCATGATGCCCAGGCACATGCCGATGTTCTGGAAGGCCTGGAAGCCGAACCAGCAGGCGATGCCCGCGGCGGCGATCCGACCGAAGAGGTCGTCGGCGTTGGCGGCGATGACCAGGGCCCGCCACAGCACGACGGCGAGCAGCAGGATCACCAGGCCGGCGCCGAGCAGCCCGAGCTCCTCGCCGGCGACGGTGAAGACGAAGTCGGTGTGCTGCTCGGGCACGAAGCCGGCCCGGGTCTGCGAGCCGTCGAAGAGGCCCTGGCCGAGGAGGCCGCCGTTGCCGACCGCGATCCGGGCCTGCTCGACGTTGTAGCCGGCGCCCAGGGGGTCGAGGTCGGGGTCGGTGAAGGCCAGGAACCGGTCGACCTGGTAGTCGGCCAGCAGCCCGAACGCCACCGCCGCGGCCGCCGCGGTGACGCCACCGCCGGCCAGCAGGGCCAGCCAGCGTCGCGGGGCGCCCGAGACGGCGAGCACCCCGAAGACGGTCGCGGTCAGCACCAGCATCGTGCCGAGGTCGGGCTGGGCCAGGATCAGCACGGCCGGGACGCCGGCCACGGCCAGCATCAGCGCGACGTCCTTGAGCCCGACCTGCGCCCGCCACCGACCCTCGGTGCGCTCGGCGACGACGAGCGCCATCCCGATCACCACCGCCAGCTTGGCGAACTCCGACGGCTGCACCGACAGCCCGCCCAGCATCAGCCAGGAGCGCGAGCCGTTGATCGTCGTGCCCATCACCAGCACGAGCACCAGGCCGATGGCCGAGGCGACGTAGACCAGCGGCGCCAGGATGCGGACCCAGCGGTGGTCGACCACGAGCACGACGGTGAGCAGGACCAGGCCGACGCCGACGTTGACCACCTGGCGGATGACGTAGCCGTCGCCCGCCGCGGCGTCCGACCCGCTGGTGGCCGACCAGACCAGCAGGCAGCCCAGCACCGACAGGGCCAGGACGCTGCCGAGCAGCAGCCAGTCGATCCCGGGGACCCGCAGGCCGCGGGCGGGGGCGACGGAGCTCATCGGGTCTCCTCACGGGCCGGCGGCAGGATGGACCCGTCGCGGGCGAAGGTGGGCAGCTGCTGGGGCGGGGTGGTCCCGGGGATGGCGGCCTCGGCCGGCTTCACCGCGCTGCCCTTGACGCCGTAGAGCGACTCCCAGATCTTGCGGATGTACGGCCCCGAGGTGCCGGATCCCGTACCGCCCTGGCTGACCATCATCACCACGACGTAGTCCTCGGAGTAGGAGGCGACCCAGGAGGTCGACTGCTTGCCGTAGACCTCCGCGGAGCCGGTCTTCGACCGGATCGGGACCTCGGCGAGCGGGAAGCCACCCATCCGCCAGGCCATCGTGCCGACGCTGGTGACCTTCTTCAGCGCGTCGTCGATGTAGTCCAGCGTGTCCTGGGGGACGTCGACCTTCCCGGTCGCCTCGGGGGCGAAGCGGCGCAGCACCGTGCCGTCCTCGGCCACCACGGCCTTGGCCACCCGCGGCTCGTAGAGCGTGCCGCCGTTGGCCAGCGCACCGTACGCCCGGGCCAGCTGCAGCGGGGTGACGATCGTGTCGCCCTGGCCGATCGCGAAGTTGACGGCGTCACCGGCGCGGTAGGCGTAGCCCTCGACGCAGAACTCCCGGGCGAAGGTGTAGACGAAGTCGCTGGTCTCGGCGTCCTGGGGGGCGTCGGCGATCCCGCAGTAGTAGTCCTTCATCTGCTCGTAGTAGGCGCGCTTCCACGTGCGGTCCGCGATCCGGCCCGACGCCTCGCCGGGCATGTCGATGCCGGTCTCGGAGCCGAAGCCGAACTCCTTGGCCTCCTCGACCAGGGGGTCCGGCGCGTCGACGTCGTCGACGTCGGACCCGAGCCGGGCCCAGTAGTCGTAGCCGATCCGGTAGAAGAACGTGTTGCAGGAGACCTCGAGGGCCTTGTCGAAGCCGATGGAGCCGTAGGCACCGGACTCGTAGTTCTTGAACACCCGGTTGCCGACCGCGAAGCCCGACGAGCAGTCCAGCCGGGTGTCCTCGCTGTAGCCGTTCGTGAGCGCGCCGGCGGTCATGAACGGCTTCCAGGTCGAGCCCGGGGCGAACTGGCCCTGGGTGGCGCGCCCGAGCAGCGGGGTGCCGGCGTCCTCGGAGTACAGCCGGGCCAGCTCGTCGTCGCCGATGCCGCCGACCCAGGTGCCCGGGTCGTAGGTGGGCTGGCTGGCCATCGCCACGACGCGCCCGGTGTCGGCCTCGAGGACCACCGCGGCGCCGGAGTCGGCGACGTAGTTGCGCCCGGTGACCTCGTCGAACGTCGACCGGGCGGTGGTGATCGCCTCGTTCAGCTGACGCTCGACCACACCCTGCACCTTGGCGTCGAGGGAGGTGACCAGGGTGTCACCGGGCTGCGAGGCCAGGGACTCGTCGTCGCCCAGGACCCGGCCCATCGAGTCCACGGCCACGCTGCGGTAGCCGGGCATGCCGCGCAG
The DNA here is from genome assembly GCA_038256225.1 of Propionibacteriales bacterium. Classification (GTDB taxonomy): domain Bacteria; phylum Actinomycetota; class Actinomycetes; order Propionibacteriales; family Nocardioidaceae; genus Nocardioides. The sequence continues at coordinate 12,143 of JBBSKO010000035.1, forward strand.
CCACCGGTCGTACTGCTGCTCGACGCCGGCCCGGCCGACCACCGAGGCGCCGTTGACCGACCGGTCGCCGGAGGCCTCGGCGGAGTCGAGCTCCTCGGAGGTCACCGGGCTGAGGTAGCCCAGCAGGTGGGCGGCGTTGACGCCGTACGGCTCGGGGTAGGACCGCACGCTCTGCTGGTCCACCACCACGGCCGGGAAGTCCTCGTTCTGCTCCAGCAGCCGCAGCGCGACCTCGCGGTCCACGTCCTCGGCGACCGGCACCGGCTGGTACGGCGAGCCGTTCCAGCACCGGTCGGCCACGCTGCCGGGCTCCCCGCAGGTCACCAGGGTGTCCTCGAGGCGACCCGTGTCGGCGTCGAGCTCGGCCGAGAGCCGGTCGATGAGCAGGTCGTCCTGCCTGGCGGGGAGCTTGTCGAGCACGGTCCGGTCGACCGCGACCGTCCACGACGTGCGGTTGGCCACCAGGGGCCGGCCCTGGTCGTCGACGATCAGGCCCCGCTCGGGCTGCACGACGATCTCGCGCACCGACTGGGCAGCGGCGCGGGCGGTGTACTCGTCGCCGGAGACCACCTGGAGGTAGTACAGGCGCACGAAGAGGGTGGCGAACAACGAGAAGACCAGGGCTTGGACCACCACGAGCCGCAACCGGCTCCGGTGGGCCGGGCTCACCGCTGCCACGCCACCACCCGCGCCGGCTCGAGCCGGCGGAACATCGCCATCAGCGGCGGGAGGACGAGCGGCGTCAGCAGCACGTCGAGCAGCAGCGCGAGGCCGACGACCCCGAGCACGGAGGCCACCGAGGTGATCGGGTCCCCGAGCAGGGCGCCGGTCAGGGCGAAGACGGTGGTGCCCAGCAGGGAGCAGACGGCCACCGTCGCGACCACCGCGCCGGCGCTGGTGCGCGCCTCGCGGTTGACCTGGCCGGCCACGAGCCCGACCAGGACCAGCGCCAGCGCCCACCGCCCGGCCACGTGGTCGGCCGGCGGGGCCAGGTCGAGCAGGAGGCCGGCGGCCAGGCCGAGGACCATCGCGAACGACGCGCCCCGCACCAGGCCGGCGGCCACGACGACGAGCAGGACCAGGTTCGGCACGACGCCCTGCCAGGAGACCTGGGACAGCACGGAGACCTGGAGCAGGGCGGCGACCAGCACCGCGGCGGCCGCGGCGAGCACCCGGACGCCGCTCATCGCAGGCTCCCGTCGGCCTCGACGAGGCCCCGGTCCGACTCGGTCCCGGACGGCACGACGACCCCGACGACGTCCAGCGACCCGACGTCGACGAACGGCTCCACGACGACCCGCTTCGTGGACTCGCGCAGGCTCTCGTAGACCGCGGTCACGCGGCCGATCGGGATGCCGGCGGCGTACGGCGCGTCGTCGCGGCTGCCCCAGGTGACGACCGTGTCGTCCTTGGCGGGGGTCTCGGCGGCGTCGACCAGCTCGAGGTCGAGGTCGCCGCCCTCCCCGGCGTCGCCGCGACCGCGCAGGAAGCCCATCTCCATGCTCTCCCCGACGCGGGCGCCGACGGTCGAGCCGGAGTCCACGACGAGCAGCACGGTGGCGGTGGTGCTGGTGACCCGGAGCACCCGGCCGACGAGGCCGTCGTCGTTGACGACCGTCATGTCGGGGCCGAGCCCGGAGGAGGAACCGGCATCGATGGTCACGGTGCCGGTGAAGGACTGCGACGGGCCGAAGCCGACCACGCGGGCCGGCACGAGGGCGTGCCCGAGGTCGCGGGCCGACGACGTCAGGCCCTCCAGCTCGGCGAGACGGTTGCGGTCGTAGCCGGCCGTGCGGACCTCGGAGCGCAGCGCGGCGTTCTCGGACTCCAGGGCGTCGACGTCGGCGCGCAGCGACGACTGCGAGCGGAACCACTGGGGCACCACCGAGACGGGTCGGACCGCGGTGGCCACGGCGGACTCGGCCGGGCCGACCACCTCGCCGACCGCGCGGCGCACCGGCTCGACCGGCGACGAGTCGCCGGCCTGGGTGTCGAGCACCATCAGGGAGGCGCAGGCCATCACCAGGGCCACCACCAGGGAGGTCGGCGGGCGCTGGCCGGAGCCGAGCGGCTGCTCGCCCCAGCGCCGGTCGCCCCTGCTGCGCCCGAGCCCACGACCGGGCCCGCGGGTGCGGCCGTGGCCACGACGCGCGAAGGGGGACGTGCGGGCCATCAGCGACGCCTCGAGTCCGACACGAGCACCTGGGCCAGCGCCTCGAACTCCTCGACGCAGCGCCCCGCGCCGAGGGCGACCGAGCTCAGCGGGTTCTCCGCGACGTGCACCGGCATCCCCGTCTCGTGGCGCAGCCGCTCGTCGAGGCCGCGCAGCAGGGCGCCGCCACCGGTGAGCACGATGCCACGGTCCATGATGTCGCCGGCCAGCTCGGGCGGGGTCTGGTCGAGGGTCGCGCGCACCGCGTCGACGATGTCGTGCAGCGGCTCCTCGAGGGCCTGACGGATCTCGGCGCTGGAGACGGTCACGGTGCGGGGCAGCCCGGTGACCATGTCGCGCCCTCGGATCTCGGCCTCGGGCTCGCTGGACATCGGGAAGGCGGAGCCGAGGGTCATCTTGACCTCCTCGGCGGTGCGCTCCCCCAGCATCAGGGAGTACTCCTTCTTCATCCAGGCCACGATGGCCTGGTCGAGGTCGTCGCCGGCGGTCCGGATCGACAGCGAGGTGACGATGCCGCC
>JBBSKO010000036.1:0-14586 GCA_038256225.1 Propionibacteriales bacterium
ATCCGCGTGGTCTCCGAGAAGGGTCCACGACGCACCGCCGGACAGGTCCTGGTGCGCACGCTGCTGCGCGTGGTGGACGGCTTCGCGTTCTACCTGGTCGCGTTCGTCGCCGTGCTGGCCAGCGCGAAGAACCAGCGGATCGGCGACATGGCGGCCTCGACCCGGGTGGTCCGGACAGGCTGGTAGGCCGCGACCGGCAACCTCACGGCCCCCTCACCTCGTTCTCCTCCCCGGGAGCGGACGCCACCTGCGTGACGAGGCGGCGTTCGTCGAGTTCGCCGAGGCGGTGCGCGGACGGCTGCGCCGCACGGCGTACCTGAGGTGCGGTGACTGGGACCGGGCCTCCGACCACGTCCAGGAGGGCCTGGTCCGGCTCGACGTCGCGCGACCGCGACGTGCCCTCCAACCACGACCTCGCGGGGTCCGTGGTCGGCCGGGGACTTCTGCACCCCCTGGACCACAATCGGGGAGTGACCACCACGAGCGGACCCTCGACGGCGGCCGAGACCGCGCCCCCGACCCACAACTGGGCCGGCAACCTGCGCTACGGCTTCACCCGGCACCTGCGTCCCCGCACCCTGGCCGAGCTCCAGGAGCAGGTCGCGGCGGCGCCGCGGCTGCGGGTGATCGGGTCGCGTCACTCCTTCACCGCCATCACCGACGGCGAGGTCGCGCTGAGCCTGGCCGGGCTGCCCGACGACGTCGAGGTCGACGCGGACGCGATGGCGGTGACCTGCTCCGGCGGCGCCACCTTCGGTGCGCTCGCCGCCTCCCTCGAGGCGCACGGGCTGGCCCTGGCCAACCTGGCCTCGCTGCCCCACATCTCGGTCGCCGGTGCCATCGCGACCGGTACGCACGGCTCGGGCGCGGGGCTGGGCAACCTGGCCACGTCCGTCCGCGCGCTCACCGTCGTCACCGCCGACGGCGCGGTGCGCACCGTCACCCGCGGCGAGCCCGACTTCGCCGGTGCCGTGGTGCACCTCGGCGCGCTCGGGGTCGTCCACCGGGTCACCCTCGACGTGGAACCGGCCTACGAGGTGGCGCAGACCGTGCACCCCGGCCTCGGCTGGGACGTCGCCGAGCCGCAATTGCGCGAGGCGCTCGGGGCGGCGTACTCCGTCAGCCTCTTCACCGACTGGGGCCCCGCCGGGGTCACCGCCTGGGTGAAGCGGCGCGTCGGTGCGGATCGCCTGGCCGACACGACCGGGGACGTCCTCGGCGCCCCGGCCGCCACCACGCCGCAGCACCCCGTGCCCGGCGAGGACCCGGTCGCCTGCACGGCCCAGCTCGGCGCGCCCGGCCCGTGGGCGGAGCGGCTGCCGCACTTCCGGATGGGGTTCACCCCCAGCAGCGGCGAGGAGATCCAGAGCGAGTGGCACCTGCCCGCCGAGCACGGTCCCGCCGCGGTCGCCGCGCTCCGCGCCGTGCACGACGAGATCGCGCCGCTGCTGATGATCAGCGAGATCCGGGCGGTGGCCGCCGACGACCTGTGGCTCAGCCCGATGCAGGGCCGCGACACCGTCTCGCTGCACTTCACCTGGGTCCGCGACCAGGCCGGCGTCGAGGCCGCCGCCCGGGTGGTCGAGCGGGCGCTGGCGGCGTACGACCCCCGTCCGCACTGGGGCAAGCTCTTCTCCCACTCCCCCGCCGTGCTGGCCTCGTACCCGCACGCCGAGGACTTCCGTGCGCTCCGCGAGCGGTGGGACCCCCAGCACGTCTTCACCAACCACTGGACCGCCCGGCTGCTCGACGCGTAGCCGTGAGCGGGGCCTGACGGCGCGCCGCACCGGGGCGTGCCCGACCGGACGAGCGGTCAGCCGCGGCGGGTGCGGGCGGCCACGCCCACCAGCAGCAGCGCCAGCGTCACCAGCACCCCGACCGAGGCGGCGGTTGCGTCCCACCCACCGGCGTGCCAGGCCAGTCCGACCAGGGCGCCGAAGAGGCTGGAGCCGGCGTAGTACATCGCGACGTAGAGCGCCGAGGCCCGCGCGGGGGCGGCGGCGCCGAGCACCGGCGCCCAGCCGCTCGCGACGGCGTGGGCGGCGAAGAACCCGGCCGTCAGCACGACCAGCCCCGCCACCACGAGCGGCAGCCGGTCCGGCAGCGTCAGGACCAGGCCGAGGCCCATCACCACGACGCCCAGCGCGAGCACGCGGGCGCGCCCGTACCGCTGCGCCGCGCGCCCGGCGACCGCCGAGGAGACCGTGCCGGCGAGGTAGGCCAGGAACACCAGGCCGACCACCGCGGCCGGCAGGTCGAACGGCGCGGCGGCCAGCCGGAACGACAGGTAGTTGTAGGTGGCCACGAAGCCGCCCATCAGCACGAACGGCAGCAGCAGCACCGCCACCACCGACGGCTCGCGGAGCAGGGCGCCGACCCCCGGGCGTACGGCGGTCCCGGTGTCGGTGGCCAGGTCCGGCGTCGTGTCGGGCGCGGGCCCGGTGTCCTCGGTGAAGCGCCAGACCAGCACGGTCACGACCGCGGCGACGGCGCCGAGCACGGCCAGCGCGACCCGCCAGCCGCCGAGGTCGGCGGCGGCGGAGGTCACCAGCCGGCCCGAGACCCCGCCCAGGGAGTTGCCGGCGACGTAGAGACCCATCGCCCCCGCCAGGCCGCTGGGGTGCACCTCGGCCGCGACGTGACCCATCGCCACCGCGACCACGCCGGCCAGCGCGGCCCCGGCCAGGCCGCGGGCGGCGACGAGGAGCCCGAAGGTCGGCGCCACGGCCGCGACCATCGTGAACGCGACGGCCGCCAGCAGGCCCCACCGGATGGTGCGGACCCGCCCGATCCGCAGGCCGATCGCCGTGGCCGGGATGACCAGCAGGGCCAGCGCCCCGGTCGCGGCGGAGACGGTGAGGCTCGCGCGCGGGGCGTCCACGCCGTACTCGTCCCCGAGCTGCGGGAGGATCGGCTGGGTGGCGTAGAGGATGCCGAAGGCGGCCAGCCCGACCAGCACCATCGCGACGTTCAGGCGCCGGTACGCAGGCGTCCCGGGCAGGTGCCCGGTCCGGGTGTCGGTCGTGGTCGCCACCGGCCCACCCTCGCACCGCGCCCGCCAGCGGCCCCACGCCCGGAGACGTGAGATGGGTCTCGGGGCGCTCAGCCGTGGCTCAGGCCGGCCACCACCCGGGGTCGCGACCAGCCGGGCGGGCAGGGCGGGCCGGGGCCGGTGCTGCCGGAACGGCGCAATTGCGGAGCTGCGACACGTTTCCGGTGGCAGAACCTGCATCAACCACGCAATTGCGCCCGTACGACAGGCGCCGTGCGGAGCGCTCAGCCCACCAGCACCACGTGCAGCGTCCGCGGGCCGTGCACGCCCTCGACCCGGTCGAGCTCGATGTCGCTGGTGGCCGACGGGCCGCTGATCCAGGTCATCGCCCGGGTCGGGTCCAGCCCGGCGACGGCGTCCGGCACGTCGGCGACGACCTGGTCGGTGCGCACGATGCAGACGTGCAGGTCCGGCACGAGGCTGATCGCCCGACGCCCCTGGTCGGGACCGTGGTCGAGCACGATCGTGCCGGTCTCGGCGATCCCGACCCGGGCCGCGGTGACCACGGCCTCGATGTCGTCGAGGTCGTAGGCCGTCAGCGCGTCGTCGCTCACCGCGCCGGGCACCTCCACGTCGAGGCCGGCCGGCACCACCGCCCGCGCACCCTCCCCGAGGGGCGCGAGCGCCTCGGCGACGGTGGCCGCGAGGTCGTCGGGCGCGCAGCGGCGCACGGTCGCCTGGTAGTCCTCGACCCGCTCGACGAACCGGTCCAGCAGCGCGTCGCCCTCGAGGTGCACGCCCGGGGGCGGCGTCGGCGCCGGCGTCGCCCGGTCCTCGGGGGAGACATCGGCCAGGGCCGCGCGGACGCGGCCGAGGATGTCCTCACGCGCACCCACGGTCACTCGCCGCCCTTCTGCTCGGACTGCTCGGGCTGCCCGGAGCCCTCGGACCGGCCGCCGTCGGTACGGCGCCACCAGGCCCGGAACGACTCGCGCGGCGGCGCCGGCAGGTCGCGCGCCCCCGTCCACGCGGCACCGGGTCCCGGCAGACGACCGGCGGTCGCCCGCCCACCGGGCAGCCGGGCCTTGCCGACCCGGGTCAGCACCCGCCCGGCCAGGCCGGAGAGCCGCTCGCCCGCCGCGAGCCGGCGGGCGTCGGTGAACGCCCAGGCGGTGCTCTTCATGGCCACGGCCTCCGCCTTCGGCACGCGGTCCTCGCGGTGGGCGTCGACGACCTTGGAGCGCAGGTGCACCAGCACCTCCGGGATGTCGATGCGCACCGGGCAGACCTCGAAGCAGGCGCCGCAGAGCGACGAGGCGTACGGCAGCGAGTCGACCTGAGGGTCGCCCTGGCCCCGCATCAACGGGTTCAGGATGGCGCCGATCGGGCCGGGGTAGACCGAGCCGTACGCGTGCCCGCCGGTGCGCTCGTAGACCGGGCACACGTTGAGGCAGGCCGAGCAGCGGATGCAGCGCAGCGCCTGGCGGCCGACCTCGTCGGCGAGCGCGCGGGTGCGCCCGTTGTCGACGAGCACGACGTGCACCTCCTGCGGGCCGTCGCCGGGGGTGACCCCGGTCCACATCGAGGTGTACGGGTTCATCCGCTCCCCGGTCGAGGATCGCGGCAGCAGGCGCAGCAGCGGGTCGAGCTCGGCGAAGGTCGGGACGACCTTCTCGATGCCGACCACGCTGACCAGCACCTCCGGCAGCGTCAGGCACATCCGGCCGTTGCCCTCGGACTCGACGACCACCAGGGTGCCGGTCTCGGCGACCGCGAAGTTGGCCCCCGACACCGCGACCTTGGCTCGCAGGAACTTCTCACGCAGGTGCTGGCGGGCCGCCCCGGCGAGCACGGCGGGCTCGTCGGTGAGGTCGTCGGGGGCCGGCCTGCCCGAGCCGGCCATCTTGGAGCGGAAGATCTCGCGGATCTCGGCGCGGTTGCGGTGGATCGCCGGCACCAGGATGTGGCTGGGCAGGTCGTCACCGAGCTGGACGATCAGCTCGGCGAGGTCGGTCTCCCAGGCCGCGATGCCCTGCGCCTGCAGCGCCTCGTTGAGCTCGATCTCCTGGGTCGCCATCGACTTGACCTTCACGACCTCGTCGACGTCGTGGCTGCGGGCCACCCGGGCGACGACCTCGCACGCCTCGGCGGCGTCGCGAGCCCAGTGCACCGTCGCGCCCTGTGCGGTCAGCGACTCCTCCAGCCGGACCAGGTTGGTCTCCAGGTCGGCCAGCGCGCGGGCCTTGACCGCGGCGCCGGCCAGGCGCAGGTCCTCCCAGTGCTCGACCTCGTCGACCACCTTCGCGCGCTTGGCGCGGATGGTGCCGGTGGCGTGGGCCAGGTTGTGGCGCAGCTGGGTGTCGGCCAGGGCCTGACGGGCCGCGGTCGGGAACGGCGGCATGCCGACGAAGGTGGCGCTCACGAGGTGGCTCCCTGCTCGAGTCCGTGCTGGATGGCGTCCGTACGCCCGGCCGACTGCTGCGCGGCCAGGTCGACCGGCCGCTCGGTCGGGACCTGCTCGGCGTCGTCCTCGGTGGCCGCGAGGACCTCGGCGAGGTGCATCACGCGCACCCCGGCCTGCTGGCGCGAGAGCAGCCCCCCGATGTGCATCAGGCAGGAGTTGTCACCCGCGACCAGCACCTCGGCGCCGGTCTCGCGCACGTGGCGGGCCTTGTCGGAGCCCATCGCCACCGACGTCTCGGCGTTCTTCACCGCGAAGGTGCCACCGAAGCCGCAGCACTCCTCCGCCCCTGGCAGCTCGGCCAGCCGGATCCCGCGCACGCTCTCCAGCAGCTGCCGCGGCCGGTCGCCGACCCCGAGCATCCGCAGCGAGTGGCAGGTCGGGTGGTAGGTGACCCGGTGCGGGAAGTAGGCGCCCACGTCGGTCACGCCGAGCACGTCGACCAGGAACTCGGTGAGCTCGTAGGTCGGCGGCGCGTCCGCCACGGCCTTCTCCAGCGCGGGGTCGCCGGAGCGACGGGCGACCAGCCCGTGCTGGTGCCGCGCCGAGCCGGCGCAGGACCCGGACGGAGTGACCACCGCGTCGTACCCGGCGAAGGCGTCGACGTAGGTGCGCACCACCGGGACGGCCTCGTCGAGGTAGCCGGTGTTGACCATCGGCTGCGCGCAGCAGGTCTGGGCGGCGGGGAACTCGACGTCCACCCCCAGCCGCCGCAGCAGCCGGACGACCGCCTTGCCGGTGTCGGGGAACATCGCGTCGTTCACGCACGTGACCATCAGGGCGACCTTCATGTGGCCACACTCTCACTCGGTGGAAGGGGCGGCACCGTGCTCACCGCGGGACGTCATGCGATCCGGGGAGACGGCTCCCCCCTTCGTACGACGTCCCGCCGCCGCTCAGCCCCGGCGGCCGCCGAAGAACTCCGCCAGCAGCGCGGTCGACTCGGCCGCCAGGACCCCGGCGACCACCTCGGGGCGGTGGTTGAGGCGGCGGTCGCGGACGACGTCCCACAGCGAGCCGACCGCGCCGGCCTTCTCGTCCCACGCCCCGAGCACCACCCGCTCCACCCGGGCGAGCACGGCGGCGCCGGCGCACATCGTGCACGGCTCGAGGGTCACCACCAGGGTGCAACCGTCGAGGCGCCACGCGCCGCGGGCCCGGGCGGCGGCGCGCAGAGCGACGACCTCGGCGTGCCCGGTCGGGTCGGCGTCGGCCTCGCGGACGTTGCGCCCGACGCCCACGACCACGCCGGCGGGGTCGAGGACGACGGCCCCGACCGGCACGTCACCGGAGCGCAGCGCGGCGTGCGCCTCGTCCAGCGCGGCCCGCATCGCGGCGTCCCACGCCCCCTCCGCCGGGCCGCCCACCGGCGGTCAGGCGTGGTCGGCCGGGGCCAGCCCGACGACGTCGTCGAAGTCGTCGCCGAACCCGATCTCCTCGGCCACCTCGGAGAGGATCTCCTCCGGGTAGAGCTCGAGGTCGGCGATCAGCGCGCCCAGGTCCTCGGCACCCAGGCCGAGGTCGGCCAGCAGGCCCAGGTCGCCGGCGGGCGTCTGGTCGTCGTCGTCCTCGGGCTCGGGCAGGCCGAGCAGGTCCAGGACGGAGGCGGCCAGGTCCCAGTCCTCGGCCGCGGTGGCGTCGGAGAGCAGCAGCCGGACCCGTCCCTCGACGACGCGGGCCACCAGGAACCAGTCCTCGTCGACCGCGACCAGCGCGACCGAGTCCTCGCCCGGCAGCCGGCGCATCGCCGCGACCAGGGTCGGGGCGTCCAGGAGGTGGTCGAGGGTGAGCTCGTCGACGTCCCACTCACCGTCGACGTGGAAGGCGATCACGGCGAAGTCGACGGCGTCGAGCTGCTCGAGCGGTTCCTCGCTCATGGCAGGCCTCCGTCTGGGTGGGGGACGGCGACCGACCAGGGCGCCGTCACCAGCGTCGCAGGTCCGGACCCGAGGACCAAGAGGGGCGTACGTCCGCCGTGACCCACCGCCGCCGACCACTAGGCTCCGCGCATGCGCACCCAGGTCGTGGACCACCCGCTCGTCGCCCACAAGCTCACCGTGCTGCGCGACGCCGGCACCGACTCACCCACCTTCCGCCGCCTCGCCGACGAGCTCGTGACGCTGCTGGCCTACGAGGCCACCCGGTCGGTGCGCGTCGAGCCGCACGACATCGTGACCCCGGTCTCCCCGACCACGGGCGTACGCCTGGCCACGCCCAAGCCGATCGTCGTGCCGATCCTGCGCGCCGGGCTGGGGATGCTCGACGGGATGATGCGGCTGCTGCCGACCGCCGAGGTCGGCTTCCTCGGGATGGTCCGCAACGAGGAGACCCTCGAGGCGTCGACCTACGCCGAGCGGCTGCCCGACGACCTGTCCGGGCGCCAGTGCTACGTGCTGGACCCGATGCTGGCCACCGGCGGCACCCTGATCGCGGCGATCGAGTTCCTGACCAGCCGCGGGGCCGACGACATCACCGTCATCTGCCTGCTCGCCGCGCCCGAGGGCTGCGCGAAGCTCGAGGCCGCCCTCGGCGACCACCCGGTCCCGGTCACCATCGTCACCGCCGCCATGGACGAGCGCCTCAACGAGCTCGGCTACATCGTCCCGGGCCTCGGTGACGCCGGCGACCGCCTCTACGGCGTCGCGGGCTGACGCCCCCGGCACTATCCCCCTAGCGGGAGCTCGGCGAGCACCTCGTGCCGCGGTCGGCCGCGGGGTCCCTCGCCGAGGTGCGAGGCCACGGGCGTGAGGTGCTCGTACGCCCCGACGGGGCCGCGGTAGCCGTCGAGCAGGCGGACCCAGTCGTCCACGCGCCCGGCCCGGTTGCGGCGGGCCAGGGTGAGGTGCGGTCGGAACCGCGCACCGTCGACCTCGGCCCCCGCGGTGGCCAGCGCCGTCCGGGCGCCGACCGCGAGCCGCTCCAGCGCTGCCGCGCCACCCTCGTCCAGCGTCAGGCCGGCCCACACCACCTTCGCCCGGACCGGGTCCGGGAACGCGCCGCCCCCGGCGACGCTGCCCACCAGCGGCCCCGACCGCGCCGCCGCGGCCGCCAGCCGCTCCCCTGCCTCCTCGAGGCGCCACTCGTCGACGTCCGCGGCGAACGCCAGGGTCACGTGCCAGTGCTCGGGGTCGGTCCAGCGCAGCCCGTCGGCCCGGCCGGCCTCCCACCGCGGCGCGAGGAAGTCCGCGAGGTCCTCGCGCGCCGCGACCGACGGGACCAGCGCCGCGAAGACCCTCACAGCTGGGTGCCCACGAGCGCCCCGACCAGGTAGGTCACCACCATCGCCAGCACGCCGCCGGCGACGTTGCGCGCCACCGCCCGCCCGCGCGGGCTGGCGGCGAGCACCGCACTGGCCCAGCCGGTCAGCGCCAGGGCCACCGCCACCGCGGCGACCGTCAACGGCACCCGCACCGGCTCGGGGGCCAGCAGGATCGTCAGCAGCGGGAGCAGCGCACCGACGGTGAAGCTCAGCATCGAGGCCCATGCGGCCGCGACCGGGCTGGTCAGCGCCCCGGGGTCCAGCCCCAGCTCGACCTCGGCGTGCGCGGCGAGCGCGCCGTGCTCCGTGAGCTGCACCGCGACCTGCTGCGCCAGGTCCGGGTCGAGGCCACGGGCGACGTAGAGACCGGCCAGCTCGGCCAGCTCCGCCGCGGGCTCCTCGGCCAGCTCGCGGCGCTCCTTCTCCAGCAGCGCCCGCTCGGAGTCGCGCTGCGTCGACACCGAGACGTACTCCCCCGCGGCCATGCTCGCCGCCCCGGCCACCAGGCCGGCGACCCCCGCGACCAGCAGGCTGGTGCGCGAGGTCGTGGCCCCGGCCACGCCGACCACCAGTCCCGCCGTGGACACGATCCCGTCGTTGGCACCCAGCACCCCCGCCCGCACCCAGCTCAGCCGCTGCGCCAGGCCCGGCACGTGCGGCTCACCGGGGTGCGCGGGGGGGTCCGGGGAGGCCATGGTCCGAGGCTAGTGAACCGGCCCCGAAGGACCGGGCGCGCGCGCCCAGGAAGGCACCCAGGGGTGGGAGTGGGCCCTCCAGCACTGTGGTTTGATCGATCCAACCGCGGGTCCTCGCGGTTTGCAGAGCTGAAGGACGTCACATGGAGACCTGGCCCGGAAACGCCTACCCCCTCGGGGCCACCTTCGACGGGAGCGGCACCAACTTCGCGCTCTTCAGCGAGGTCGCGGACCGGGTCGAGCTCTGCCTGTTCACCGACGCCGGGACCGACGGCGACGGCGGCGCCCTCGTCGAGACCCGGGTCGAGCTGACCGAGGTCGACGCGCACGTGTGGCACGCCTACCTGCCCACCATCCAGCCCGGCCAGCGCTACGGCTACCGCGTCCACGGCCCGTGGGACCCCGCACAGGGCCTGCGCTGCAACCCGAACAAGCTGCTGCTCGACCCGTACGCCAAGTCCACCCACGGCGAGATCGACTGGGACCAGAGCCTGTTCTCCTACACCTTCGGCGACGAGGACTCCCGCAACGACGAGGACTCCGCGGCCCACATGACCCTCGGCGTGGTGATCAACCCGTTCTTCGACTGGGAGGGCGACCGCGCACCCGGCATCGCCTACAACGACACGGTCGTCTACGAGGGCCACGTCAAGGGCCTGACCCAGCTGCACCCGGAGGTCCCCGAGGAGCTCCGCGGGACCTACGCCGGGCTGGCGCACCCCGCCGTCACCGACCACCTCACCAAGCTCGGCATCACCGCCCTCGAGCTGATGCCGGTGCACCAGTTCGTCCAGGACAGCACCCTGCTCGACCAGGGCCTGCGCAACTACTGGGGCTACAACACCCTCGCCTTCCTGGCCCCGCACGCCGACTACTCCTCCTCGGCGCGCGACGCGCTCGGCCGCGGCCAGCAGGTCCAGGAGTTCAAGGCCATGGTCAAGGCCATGCACACCGCCGGCATCGAGGTCATCCTCGACGTGGTCTACAACCACACCGCCGAGGGCAACCACCTCGGCCCGACGCTCAGCTTCCGCGGCATCGACAACCAGGCCTACTACCGCCTCGTCGAGGACGACGAGAAGTTCTACATGGACTACACCGGGACCGGCAACAGCCTCAACGTGCGCCACCCGCACTCGTTGCAGCTGCTGATGGACTCCCTGCGCTACTGGGTCACCGAGATGCACGTCGACGGCTTCCGGTTCGACCTCGCCTCGACCCTGGCCCGCGAGTTCTACGAGGTCGACCGCCTCGCCACCTTCTTCGAGCTCGTCCAGCAGGACCCGGTCGTCAGCCAGGTCAAGCTCATCGCCGAGCCCTGGGACGTCGGCCCCGGCGGCTACCAGGTCGGCGGGTTCCCCCCGCAGTGGTCGGAGTGGAACGGCGCCTACCGCGACACCGTGCGCGACTTCTGGCGCGGCGAGCCCAGCCTCGGCGAGTTCGCCAGCCGGCTCTCCGGCTCCTCGGACCTCTACGAGCAGTCCGGGCGCCGCCCGTTCGCCTCGATCAACTTCGTCACCGCCCACGACGGCTTCACGCTGCGCGACCTCGTGTCCTACAACGAGAAGCGCAACGACGCCAACGGCGAGGACAACAACGACGGGGAGAGCCACAACCGCTCCTGGAACCACGGCGTCGAGGGACCCACCGACGACGAGGACGTGCTGCGCCTGCGCGCCCGCGCCCAGCGCAACTTCATCACCACCCTGATGCTCAGCCAGGGCGTGCCGATGCTCCTGCACGGCGACGAGGCCGGGCGCAGCCAGGGCGGCAACAACAACACCTACGCCCAGGACTCCGAGATCGCCTGGATGCACTGGGACCGCCTCGACAAGCCCCTGGTCGAGTTCACCGCCGCGGTCGCGCGGCTGCGCGCCGAGCACCCGACCTTCCGTCGCAAGCGTTTCTTCACCGGCACCACGGTGCGCACCGACTCCGACGACCCGACCGGCGAGCGCCTCAACGACATCGTCTGGCTCGGCCCCGACGGCGAGCCGATGCCCGACGACGCCTGGGACGGCGACGGCCGCACGCTCGGGATGTACCTCAACGGCCACGGCATCCGCGGCCGCGACGCCCGTGGCCAGGTCATCGAGGACGACCACTTCCTGCTCTACTTCAACGCCCACCACGAGGACGTCGAGCTCACGCTCCCGCCCGACGAGTACGCCGGGCGCTGGCACGCCGTGATCGACACCAACGGCACCGCCGCCGAGCGCGACACCCTCGCCGCCGGCGACGCCGTGACCGTCTCCTCGCGCAGCGTGCTGGTGCTGCAGGAGTGGGAGCAGCCCGAGGCCGCCCCCGACGACACCGTGGACGCCTCGATCGCGGCGTACGCCTCGACGCAGGCGCCCGAGGCCGCCCAGGACCAGTCCGGGCCCGCCCAGGGAGAGGACGACTGACATGACCGCCCGCGTGCCCGCCTCGACCTACCGCGTCCAGGTCAGCGCCGAGCAGGACCTGCTCGAGGTCGCCGGCCTGCTGGACTACCTGCACGACCTCGGCGCGGACTGGGTCTACCTGTCGCCGCTGCTGACCGCCGAGCCCGGCAGCGACCACGGCTACGACGTCGTCGACCACGACCACGTCGACCCCACGCGCGGCGGCACGGCCGGGCTCGCCGCGGTCTCGGAGCGGGCCCGCGAGCTGGGCATGGGCGTGCTCGTCGACGTGGTGCCCAACCACGTCGGCGTGGCCACGCCGGTCCAGAACGGATGGTGGTGGGACCTGCTCACGCACGGGCGCGAGTCGGCGTACGCCGCCGCGTTCGACGTCGACTGGGACGCCGGCGACGGCCGCGTCCGGATCCCGGTCGTCGGCGACGACGACCAGGCCTTCGACGCCGCGCACCCCGCCGACGCGCCCGCGCCCGGCACGCCCGAGGCCCGCGTGGGCCACCTCGCCCTGGTCGCCGGCGACCTCGGGCAGCTGACGCTGCGCTACCACGACCACGTCCTGCCCGTCGCGCCCGGCACGGCCCAGCCCGGCGACGACGCCGACGAGGTGCACGCCCGGCAGGCCTACCAGCTGGTCAACTGGCGGGTGGCCGACGCCGGCCTGAACTACCGCCGCTTCTTCGCCGTGAACACCCTCGCCGGGATCCGGGTCGAGCTGCCGGCGGTGCGCGACGAGAGCCACCAGGAGATCCGCCGCTGGTTCGACGAGGGCCTCGTCGACGGCCTGCGCGTGGACCACCCCGACGGCCTGCGCGACCCGCGCGACTACCTCGACGACCTGGCCGCGATCACCGGCGGCGCCTACGTGCTGGTCGAGAAGATCCTCGAGCCCGGCGAGGAGCTGCCCACCGACTGGGCCACCGCCGGCACCACGGGGTACGACGCGATGGCCCACGTCGACCGCGTCCTGGTCGACCCGGCCGGCGAGGTCCCGCTCACCGCGCTCGACGCCCGGCTCCGCGGCCGCGAGTCCCCCGGCGACGACGGCGCGACCACCTGGCACGCGCTGGTGCACGGCACGAAGCGCACCGTGGCCGACACGATCCTGCACAGCGAGGTCCGCCGCATCGTGCGCGACCTGCGCCGCGAGCGACCCGACGTGGTCGACGCGCTCGGCGACGACGCCGCCGTCGACGCCGTGTCCGAGGTGCTGGCCTGCTTCGGCGTCTACCGCTCCTACCTGAGCCCCGAGGACCCCGACGCCGGTCGCGAGCACCTCGACGCGGCGCTGGCCGACGCCCGGGGTCACCGCCCCGACCTGGCGGCCACGCTCGACGCGCTCGCCGGGCCGCTGGGCGACCCCGACCTGGACGCCACCCGACGCCTGCAGCAGACCAGCGGCATGGTGATGGCCAAGGGCGTCGAGGACTGCGCGTTCTACCGCTGGTCCCCCCTGACCTCGCTGACCGAGGTCGGCGGCGACCCCAGCGTCTTCGCCCTGGACGTCGCGGGCTTCCACACCCAGATGGCGCACCGCCAGGCCGAGCGGCCCCACGCGATGACCGCCGGCTCGACCCACGACACCAAGCGCGGCGAGGACGTCCGGGCCCGGATCTCCGTGCTGGCCGAGGTGCCCGACGCGTGGGAGGCCGCCCTGGCCCGCCTGCTCGACCTGGCCCCGCTGCCCGACCCCGGCTTCGGCAACCTGCTCTGGCAGGCCGTCGTCGGCGCCTGGCCGGCCACCGCCCCGGACCGGTCCCTGCCCGACGACCTGCGCTCCCGGTTGCACGGCTACGCCGAGAAGGCGATGCGCGAGGCCGGCGACCGCACCACGTGGACCGCGCAGGACCAGACCTACGAGGACGCGGTGCACGCAGCCGTGGACGCGGCGATCGACCGGCCCGAGGTGCACGAGGTCGTCACCGACCTCGTGGAGCGCCTGGCCGGCCCGGGCTGGAGCAACGCGCTGTCGGCCAAGCTGCTCAGCCTGACGGTGCCCGGCGTCCCCGACGTCTACCAGGGCAGCGAGCTGTGGGAGCAGAGCCTGGTCGACCCCGACAACCGCCGTCCGGTCGACTTCGCGAGGCGCACCCGGGCGCTGGCCGCGCTGCCCGAGGACGCCGGCCTGGTCGGTTCGCCCGACGACGACGGGATGGCCAAGCTCCGCCTGGTCACCGCGACGCTGCGGCTGCGGCGCGACCGCCCCGAGCTGTTCACCACCTACGCCCCGGTGACGGCGTCCGGACCGGCCGCCGACCACGTCGTCGCCCTGGACCGCGGTGGCGTGGTCGCCGTCGCGACGCGGCTGCCGGTCGGCCTGGCCGCCCGCGGCGGCTGGGACGACACCCGGCTCGACCTGCCCCGGGCCGGTGACGGCGCCCGCTGGCGCGACGTGCTGACCGACCGCCCGGTCGGCGACGACCTGGCCGGGATCCTCGCGACCTACCCGGTCGCCCTGCTGGTCCGGGAGGGCTGATGACGAGCACGACCCCCACGCACGGCCCGTACGACGTCTGGGCCCCGACCCCGTCGCGGCTCCGGCTCCGGCTCGGCGCCGGCGACGGCGCCCGGACGCTCGAGATGACCCGCGGGGACGACGACTGGTGGTCCCCGGAGGCCGGCGCGCCCGAGGGCGGCTCCGGGGTCGACTACGGCTACCTGGTCGACGACGCCGAGGAGCCCCGGCCGGACCCGCGCTCGCGCCGGCAGCCCGACGGCGTCCACGCGCTGTCCCGCTCCTACGACCCGTCGACCTTCCCGTGGACCGACCAGGCCTGGAC
>JBBSKO010000037.1:0-14497 GCA_038256225.1 Propionibacteriales bacterium
CGTCGAGGTCGACCCCGTCGACGACCGCCTCCAGCAGCTGCTGCTCGCCCCCGGGTTCACCGAGGGCGACACCTACCTGGTCTCCGCGTCGGGCGGCTCGGTCACGCTCTGCGGCTTCAGCGCCGAGGCCACCCCGCGCCTGCGCGCGCTCTACGACCAGGCGTTCTCCTGAGCACGGCGGGCGGTGCTGGCACGGCCGGGCTGCTCCTCGCCGCCGGTGCCGGTAGCCGAATGGGCCTGCCCAAGGCGCTGGTGCACGACCCTGACGGCCGGCCCTGGCTCGACCGCGCGGTCGCCGTGCTGCGGGACGGTGGCTGCGAGCGCGTCGTGGTCGTGCTCGGCGCGCGGGCCGAGGAGGCCCGCGCCCTGGTGCCGGCCGGCGCCGAGGTGGTCGTGGCCGACCGGTGGGCCGAGGGTCTCTCCGCCTCCCTGGCCGCCGGCCTCACCCACCTCGACCAGCCCGCCGACCGGCCCGCCGGCCCGCGGCCCGACGCCGCGCTCGTGCTCCTGGTCGACCTGCCCGACCTCGTCCCCGCCGTCGTCTCCCGGCTGCTGCCCGCCGCGGCGCCCGGGGCGCTGGCCCGCGCGTCGTACGACGGGGAGCCCGGCCACCCGGTCGTGCTGGGCCGCGACCACTGGGCCGGGGTGACGGCCACCGCGGAGGGCGACGAGGGCGCGAAGGCGTACCTGCGGGCGCACCGCGCCGAGGTCCGCCTGGTCGAGTGCGGCGACCTCGCCACGGGGGCCGACCAGGACCGCCCGGCCCCCTCCTAGAATCAGTGTGTGACGCCCACGCACCTGCTGACCTCGCTGGCCTCGCTCTCGCCGCCGACCCTTCTCCCCGCCGCGCTGGAGCCCGGCGACGTCCGCGGGATCGTCTGGAGCATCCTGGCGACCGTCGTCGGGGTCGTCGCGCTGGTCGTCGGGGGGCGCCAGCTGCGCACCTGGGTCGCGGGCGGGCCGGTGCACCGGGAGTGGCCGACCGTGGAGGGCGTCGTGGTCGGCACGACGGGACGGCCGCGGGCGTTCACCGGGGAGCAGCGGGTGACCGAGGGCGCCCGCTACCGGGTGGTGCGGCACCCCGACCAGGACGGCATCGAGACCGAGACGGCGGTCCCGCCGGCCGTACGCCACCCGCACCCGTCCGGCACCCCGGTCACCCTCCACGTCGACCCGTCCGGCCGGTCGACGCCGGTGGCCGCGCACAACCTGCTGCCGCGGATCGTGGCGCTGCTGGCCCTCGGCGTGGTCCTGCTCGGCGGCGTGGTCGTCCACTGGTTCTTCTGACGGTGCGGCCCTGACGGTGCGGCTCCAGCCGCTCGCCCGGCGCCGGCTCGCCGGCCTCGGCGCCGCGGGGGAGGCCTGGCTGGCCGGGCTGCCCGGCGTGCTCGACGAGCTCGAGCAGGAGTGGGGCGTCCGGGTGGAGCGACGCTCGCTGCCCGGCGGCAGCAACGGGCTGGTCGCCCCGGCCACGACGGCCGACGGGCAGGCGCGGGTCGTCAAGGTCGCCGCCCCCGGCGTGGACCTCGCCCGCCAGGCGGAGGTGCTGGCCGCGGCCGCGGGCCGCGGGCACGTCCGCCTGCACGCGCACGACCCGCGGCGCCAGGCACTGCTGCTGGACGGCCTCGGCCGGTCCCTGGCCCAGACCCCGCTGCCCGTGGCGGACGCCGTTGCCGCGCTGGCGGCGACCCTGGTCGAGGCGTGGGCCGCGCCGGCCCCGCCGCTGCCGGCACGGGTCCGCGACCGCGCCGCCGACCTCGCCCGCGGCCTGGACGACCTCGCCGCCCGCGCCGAGCACGACGCGTCGTCCGCCGTCCTCGACCACGCCCGCCGGTGCGCCGCCCGCCGCTCCGCGGCGCACGACCCGGCCGGCTGCGTGGTCGCCCACGGCGACGCCCACCCCGCCAACCTGCTGCGCGCGCCGGACGCGCCCACCGGGTGGCTGCTGGTCGACGCCGAGGGCACGGTCGCCGAGCGGGCGTACGACGTGGGGGTCGCCCTGCGCGACCTCTCCTCCCACCTGCAGGACCCCGCGACGGCGGCAGCACGCCTGCGCGGCTGGTGCGTCCAGGCGGCCGCCGCGACCGGCACCGATCCCGACGCCGTGTGGGACTGGGCCTTCCTGGAGCGGGTCTCGACCGGCCTCTACGTCACCTCGATCGGCTCGCGCGCGGTCGGCCGCCCGATGCTGACTGCGGCCGCGGCGGTCCTCGCGGGGTGCTGAGGCGGCTCCCCGGCAGCGGCCGGGCCCCGGGGCGGGTCAGGCCCGGCGGATCCGGATCGCACCCTTGGCGGTGGACGGGTCGACGACCTTGCCGCCCTGGGTGACGACGACCTCGCCCGCGGCCACCATCCGGCGGGCGGCGCGTCGGGCCGGCTCCATCAGCTCGCGCCAGCCCTCGTCCTCGGTGGGGCCGACCGCGCGGGCCGCGTCGGAGGGGCAGATCGTCTTCCCGCGGGCACGGGCGGCGAGCAGGTCGCGGATGCTCTGCTCGAGCGCCTCGTCGGTACGGCTGACGCCCCGCTTGCGGCACGCCGTGGAGCAGTAGCGCACCTGGTCCCAGTCGCGCTCCCACTTCTTGCGCCACTCGATGGTGCGCCCGCACGACGCGCAGGTCTTCGGCTCCGGGGTGCTCACCGCTGCAGTCTGCCCGCGCGGCGCGACCCGCCCGGGTGGTCCCGCCAGGTCCGGAGGGCGCCGCGAGCGTCACCTCGACGCGCCGCGAGCGCCATCTCGGCTGTCCGCGGGCGTCATCTCGGCGGGTGACCAACCACACGCCAACAGCCCCGACCTAGGTTGTGACCATGGTGACACTGGCGTCCTCCCCGGACCTGTCCCCGGCCTCCATGGCCGAGCGCCTGCGCGGGACGGGCTACCTCGCCGACGCCGAGCTGGCGACGGTGGCCTTCCTGGCCGTCAAGATGCAGCGCCCCCTGCTGCTCGAGGGCGAGCCCGGCACCGGCAAGACCGCCCTGGCGGAGGCGCTGGCGGAGTCGTTCGGGCTGCCGCTGGTCCGGCTGCAGTGCTACGAGGGGATCGACGCCAGCCAGGCCCTCTACGACTGGGACTTCCCGCGCCAGGTGCTGCACCTGCGGGCGCTCGAGGCCGCCGGCGGTGCGGGCAGCGGGGTCGAGGAGGCCGAGAAGAGCCTCTACGACGAGCGCTTCCTGCTGGCCCGCCCGATCCTGGCCGCGCTCCAGCAGAGCCCCGCGGTGCTGCTGGTCGACGAGGTCGACCGCGCCGACGACGAGTTCGAGGCGTTCCTCCTGGAGGTGCTCTCGACGTACCGGGTCTCGATCCCTGAGCTCGGCACGGTGGCGGCGTCCGAGCCGCCGCTGGTGGTGCTCACCTCCAACCGCACCCGCGAGCTGCACGACGCCCTCAAGCGACGCTGCCTCTACCACTGGATCGACCACCCCGGCCTCGAGCGCGAGGTCGAGATCATGCGCTCCCGCGCGCCCGAGATCGGTCACGTCCTGGCCCGTCAGGTCGTCTCCCTGGTCCAGGACCTGCGCGCCCGCGACGACCTCGAGAAGCCCCCGGGCGTCGCAGAGACCCTCGACTGGGCCCGCGCCCTGGCCCACCTCGGCGCGACCGAGCTCGACCTCGAGACCTCCGCGGCCACCCTCGGTGCGCTGGTGAAGTACCGCGAGGACGCCGACAAGGTCCGTCACGCCCTCGACCAGGTGATGCGCACATGACGGTCTCGGTCAGCGCCGGGCTCCTCGGCCACGGACCCGACGAGATCCTGCTGGCCTTCACCACCGCGCTCCGCGCGGCGGGCGTGCCGGTGACCTCCGACCGGTCCCAGACCTTCCTGGCCGCGACGTCGGTGGTCGGGCTCGACGACGTCTCGGCGACGTACGCCGCCGGGCGCGCGACCCTCTGCGGCTCGCCCGACGACCTCGACCGCTACGACCAGGTCTTCGAGGCGTTCTTCGACCACCGGGCCGGGCTGCCCCGGGCGCAGGCCGCACCCCCGGCCTCCCAACCCGTGCCGACCACGCTGCCCCTCGACGACCCCACCGGCGGCGGTGCCGACGACGAGGAGGACGAGGACGCGATCCGCGCCAAGGCCAGCGGGGCCGAGGTGCTGCGACACCGCGACGTCGCCACGCTGGACGCGGGGGAGAAGAGCCGGCTGGCGGCGATGTTCGCCACCCTGCAGCCGCGCCCGCCGCGCCGTCGCACCGCGCGGCACCAGCGCTGGCACCGCGGCGAGGTCGACGCCTCGCGCACCCTGCGCGCCAGCCTGCGCCGCCTCGGCGAGCCGAGCGAGATCGTGTGGCGCCGGCGCACCACCAAGCCGCGCCGGGTGGTCCTGCTGATCGACGTCTCCGGCTCCATGAGCGGGTACGCCGACGCCCTCCTGCGCCTGGCCCACCGCACGACCACGGTGCTGGAGGCCCGCGGCGGCCGGGTCGAGACCTTCACCGTGGGCACCCGGCTGACCCACCTCACCCGCGCCATGCGGCTGCGCGACCCCGAGCGCGCCCTGGTCGCCGCCGGCGACGCCGTCTCGGACTGGTCCGGCGGGACCCGCCTGGGCGAGACGCTCAAGGTGTTCGTTGACCGGTGGGGCCGGCGCGGGCTGGCCCGCGGCTCGGTCGTGGTGATCTTCAGCGACGGCTGGGAGCGTGGTGACTGCCGGCTGCTCGGCGAGCAGGTGCGCCGGCTGCGCCGCGTCTCGCACCGCGTGGTGTGGGTCAACCCCCACCGCGGCAAGGACGGCTACGAGCCGGTCCAGGCCGGCGTGCTGGCCGTGCTTCCCCACGTCGACGACTTCCTGGCCGGGCACTCCCTGGCGACGTTCTCCGACCTGGTGGAGGTGGTGGCCCGTGCGTGAGGTCCTCGACGAGCTGATGACCTGGTGGGAGGCCGGCGAGACCGTCGGCGTCGGCACCGTGGTCGCGACGTTCCGCTCCGCGCCCCGCCCCCCGGGCGCCTCGATGCTGGTCGGCCCGGACAAGTCCGCGGTCGGCTCGGTCTCCGGCGGCTGCGTCGAGGGCGCGGTCTACGACCTGGCCGGCACCGTCGTCGGCACCGGCGAGGCCGTGCTGGAGCGCTACGGCGTCTCCGACGACGACGCCTTCGCCGTCGGTCTGACCTGCGGCGGGATCCTCGACGTCTTCGTCGAGGAGGTCTCCCGGGAGACCTTCCCCGAGCTCGGGGAGATCGCCGACGACATCCGGTCCGGTCGCCCGGTCGCCCTGGCCACCGTGGTCGACCACCCGGACCCCGCCTGGGTCGGGCGCCGGCTCGTGGTCCGCCCCGACGAGGCCGGCACCGGCTTCGGGATGGGCTCGGCGCGCGCCGACGACGCCGTCCGGGACGACGCCCTCGGGCTGCTCGCCGCCGGCACCAACGCGACGCTGACCTACGGCCCCGACGGTGAGCGCCGCGGCGAGGGCATGCGGGTCTTCGTGTGGGGCTTCGCCCCCAAGCCGCGGATGCTGGTCTTCGGCGCGATCGACTTCGCCGCCGCCGTGGCCCGGGTCGGGGCGTTCCTCGGCTACCACGTCACCGTCTGCGACGCCCGGCCCGTGTTCGCCACCCGCAGCCGCTTCGCCCACGCCGACGAGGTCGTCGTCGACTGGCCGCACCGCTACCTCACCGCCGAGCAGGAGGCCGGCCGCGTGGACCAGCGCACCGTGGTCACGGTGCTGACCCACGACCCCAAGTTCGACGTCCCGCTGCTCGAGGTCGCGCTGCGCCTGCCGGCGGTCGCCTACGTCGGCGCGATGGGCTCGCGACGCACCCACGACGACCGGACCGAGCGGCTGCGTGAGGCCGGCGTCACCGACGAGGAGCTGGCCCGGTTGTCCAGCCCGATCGGCCTGGACCTCGGCGCGCGCACGCCCGAGGAGACCGCGATCAGCATCGCTGCCGAGATCGTGGCCGCCCAGTGGGGCGGTACGGGTGACCGGCTCGCCACCCGCGCCGGCCGGATCCACCACGAGGCCCCCCGTGCACCCCGATGACGCGCGCACCTCGACGGCCCCGCCCCGCGGGCGTAGGTTGACCTCACCTGCTTGGGGGAGCCACCGATGACCGTCACCGACGCGCGGCGCCAGGGCGTGGTGAAGTTCCACGCCCCCGAGCTGGTCGTCGGTCACGGGTCGCTGGCCGAGGCCGGCTTCAGCGCCGCCCGGCTCGGCGCGCGGCGGCCGTTCGTGGTCACCGACCCCGGCATCATCGAGGCCGGCTGGGCCGACGAGCTGCTGGGCCACCTCCGCGACGCCGGCCTGGACCCCGTGCTGTGGCACGCGCTGACGCCGAATCCCAAGGACCACGAGGTGCGCGCGGCATTCGCGCGCTACGTCGAGTCGGGCGCCGACGTGGTGGTCGGGATCGGCGGCGGCTCGGTCATCGACGCCGCCAAGGGTGTCGCGGTGCTCCAGGGCAACGGCGGCGACATCCTCGACTACGCCGGCGTCGACCGGGCCACCCGGCCGATCCCGCCCCTGGTGATGATCCCCAGCACGTCGGGCACCGGCGCCGACGTCTCCCAGTTCTGCATCGTCACCGACACCGAGCGGTCGGTGAAGATCACGATCATGGGCCGGGCCCTGGTGCCGGACATCTCGATCACCGACCCGCGGCTGCTGGTGACGATGCCCGAGGACCTCAACGCCGCCACCGGGCTGGACGCGCTCACGCACGGCATCGAGTCGTACGTCTCCCTGGCCCACAACCCGCTGGCCGACGTGCACGCGCTGAACGCCGTCGGGCTGGTCTGCCGCCACCTGCGCTCGACGATGACCCACCCGCGCTCGGAGCCGGCCCGCGCGAAGATGGCGCAGGCCAGCCTGGAGGCCGGACTGGCCTTCACCAACGCGATCCTCGGCGCCACCCACGCGATGAGCCACCAGGTCGGCGGGCTGCTCGACGCGCCGCACGGGGTGGTCAACGGGGTGCTGCTGCCGCACGTCATCCGCTACAACGCCCGCGCCACCCCGGACCGGTTCGTGGCGCTGGCCGCCCAGGCCGGGCTGCCGGTCTTCGGGATGCCCGGGGAGGAGGCCGCCGACCTGCTCGCCGAGCACGTACGGCAGCTGGCCGACGACGTCGGCGTCCCCCGCGGGCTGCGCTCGCTGGGGGTCACCGAGGAGGACGTCCCCGGTCTGGCCGTCACCACGCTCGGCGACGCCTGCCTGAGCACCAACCCGCGCCTCGCGTCGGCCGCCGACGTCGAGGCCCTGTTCCGCGCGGCGCTGTGAGCGGCCAGCCGGTCGGCCCGACCCGGTCCGACCCGCCGCGCCCGGACCTGGCCACGCTGACCGGGGTCCGCTCCGGCAAGGGGTCCTACTACCGCGCCTACGTCCGCTCCGACGAGCGCCTGCAGCAGGCCGTCCGCGCGATGGACTCGATCTCGCGGGCGCTCGTGCGCACCGTCCAGGGCCCCCGGGGGCTGCTGGAGGAGGTCGTCCGCGCGGTCGGCTCCCACCTGGCCGCCGAGTGGGTCGTGCTGGCCCTGGCCGACGGCCAGCTGCCCGGCGCCCGGCCCCGCTTCCTGGTCCTGCACCGTGACGGGGTGCCCGTCGACGACGAGCGGCTGCTGCCCCCGCCGGTACGGCGCGAGCTGGGCGCCGTGCGCGCCGGGCACGCCCGCCACACCGACGACTCCGGGTGGGTCCGCGTCCCGATGTCGCTGGAGGGTCGCCCGATCGGCAGCCTCGCCGCCCGGCACGGCCTCGCCGTCGACCCCGAGCCCAGCGACCTGTCGGTGCTGCGGATCCTGGCCAACCAGGCCGCGGTCTCCTTGCACACCTCCGAGCAGTACCAGGCCGGTGTCGCGCTGCACCGCCGCGCCCAGCGGGTCTACGACGAGGCGCAGGCCCAGGCCCGCGACCTCGCGCTGCGCACCGACGAGCTCCGCCGCGTCGAGCAGCGGCTGCTGCTGGCCCACCAGCGCGAGATCGTCGACGCCGAGCGGCACCGGATCGCCCGCGAGCTGCACGACAGCGTCACCCAGTACGTCCTGTCGGCCGGCATGCAGCTCGAGGTCGCCCGCGGCGAGCTCGCGGCGCTGGGGGCCGGCGCGGCCACGGCGACGGTCTCGGTGGCCACCGCCAAGCAGCTCGCGGCCCAGGCCGTCGAGCAGCTCCGCCGGGCGATCTACGCCCTCAGCCAGCCCTCGCGCGACACCGTCTCCACGCTGCCCGAGCTGCTCGCCGACGTCGCCGAGCACCACCGCGGCCACCTCAAGGTGCAGGTCCGGGTGGAGGGCGACGTCCAGGTGCTGCCGGCCGACGCCGACCACGAGATCGCCCGGGCGGTGGCCGAGGCGCTCTTCAACACCGCTACCCACGCCCGCGCCACCCGCGCGATGGTGCGGTTGCGATACGCCCCCGACGAGCTGCGGGTGCACGTGGCCGACGACGGCTGCGGCGACCCCACGACGCTGAGCCGGGTGCTGCGCGTGCAGCGCACCGACACCAGCGGCCGGCACCGCGGACTGGCCAACATCGAGAGCCGGGTCCTCGAGCTCGGCGGCCGGATCGCGTTCCGTCGCGCCCGGCTGGGGGGTGTGCGCATCGAGCTGCGGGTCCCGCTGCCGATCGACCTCCCTGCCACCGCCGGCACCATCTCGGGCCTGCTCGACACCGCCGCCTCCGCACCGCCCGTGCACGACCACCCAGGGAGCACCGCATGAGTCCCACCTCGACCCGACCTCGTACGCCCGACGCCGCCGGCGGGACCACGCCGACGACCCCGGTGCGGATCATGCTCGTCGACGACCACGCGATCGTCCGGCAGGGCCTGCGCTCGATCCTGGGCCGCGAGTCCGACCTCGAGGTGGTCGCCGAGGCCTCGACCGCGCCCGAGGCGCTGGTCGTCGTCCGCCACGCCCGCCCGCAGATCGTGCTCCTCGACCTCAAGCTCTCCACCTCCTCCGACGCCGAGGGCCTCGAGCTGTGCGCGCAGCTGGTGGCCGAGCACCCCGAGGTGCGGGTGCTGGTGCTGACCACCTTCCTCGACGAGCAGCTGGTGCTGACCGCGATCCGGCTCGGCGCGAAGGGCTACGTCGTCAAGGACGTCGACACCACCGGCCTGATCCGCGCCATCCGCGACGTCGCCCGCGGCGAGAGCGCCTTCGACCCCCGCTCGGCCGCGGCCATGGTGCGGGGGCTGAACGCCCCGGTCCCCCAGGAGACGACCTCCTCGCTGACGGCCCGCGAGACCGAGGTGATGGCCCTGCTGGCCCGGGGCCAGTCCAACGGCGAGATCGGCCGGGCGCTCTACATCTCCGAGACCACCGCGAAGTTCCACGTCGGCAACATCCTGCGCAAGCTCGGCGTCTCCCGGCGCGCCGAGGCGGTGTACGAGGCCAGCAAGCTCGGCGTGATCTGAGGCGCTCACGCCCCGGCGTGCCACCGTTCGCGCGCCTCCCGCTCGGCGATCTCGGCCTCGACCCACGGCGCCGGCGGGACGGCCACCCAGCGCTGCCGGCTGCCCGAGGCCAGGGCCCGCGCCCGGGCGCGGACCAGGCGGGCCACGACCAGGTCGGGGTCGCGCAGGTCCCGGCCGGTCACGCGGGTGACCTCCAGGCCGACGTCGCGGAGGTCGTCGTCCTTGACGGCGTCGCGCGACGACCGTCGTTCGCCGCGGTGCTCGGCACCGTCGTACTCCACGACCAGGCCGGCCTCGCGGTCCAGCAGGTCGGCGATCCCCAGCAGGCGTCCCGACGGGTCCCGCACGGCGCAGTTGACCAGCACGGCGGCCGGGATGCCCGCCCGGTCGACGGCGAGCAGACGTAACCGCGTCTCGGCGGGGGAGCGGCTGTGCTCGGAGGCGAGGGCCAGTGCCGCCCGGGCTCGACGCAGCCCGGGCAGCCCCGGCCGGGCGAGCAGCTCGCCGGCGAGGCGTGCCGGGCTCGTGATCGCGGCCGCCATGGCCATGTCGGCGGCGACCACCGCCGAGGCGAGGTCGGGCGCCAGCCGCATCGCGTCCACGACCGCGCGGTCGCGCAGGGTGCGCGGCACGGCCCCGCGGGTCACCTGGCCGGGCCCGAGCCGGGTGCGGACGACCAGGGCACCGGGTCCGGTCCGCAAGCGGCCGGCCGGGCCGAGGTCCTGGGGCACCGGCAGCCGGGTGCGTCCGTCCGGGGCGAGCCCGTCGAAGAAGCTCCCGCCCCACAGGCGGCAGGCGGCCCAGCCCGTCACGGCACCGCCCGGTGGCAGCCGGGCGGCCTGCTCGGCGATGCGTTGCTCCGGCAGCTCGTCGCTCACGCTGCTCGGGACGAACAAGCCCCGCGACGTGCGCCGCCAGCCCGGCCCGGCGGCCTGCCCGCGCGTCGGCCCCGCCCGTCCCGCGGGGTCGATCGGGACCGGGTGGACGACGTCGTCCCGGGGCGGGCAGCGGGGGTCCCAGCGGTGCACCGGACCGAGCCTGTCGGGTCGGGGCGGCGCGTGCCGGCCCTCGTCCACAGGCACCCTGGCCGCGTTGTCGCCGCTCGCAGGTCCACGGCCGCTCCTGGCCTGCGAGCGGCGACAACGCGCGGCGCACCCCTGTGGAGAACCCTCCGGGCGCCTCAGCGGTCGAGGACCAGCCACCCGCCGTGGTGCTCGTCGACGGCGTACGTCCGGGCGCGGCCGTCGCGGACGGCGGCCTCGCCCCAGGTAGCCAGGTCGGCGACGCCGACGGTCCGGACGTGGCCCCAGGTCTCGTCGGCCTCGTCCTCGAGAGGGACCGCGACGACCACGCGGTGGCGGGCCAGGCGCAGCGCCTCGGCGACGACGCGGTCGCCGTGGTCGGGCTCGAGGTGCTCGAGCAGGTGCAGGGCCAGGACGGTGTCGGCGCTGCGGGCCGGGCCGGGGTAGTGGGCGGCGTCGGCGACCACGGTCGTCAGCGGCACCTCCAGGCGCGCGGCCACCCGGTCGAGCAGCGCCACGGTGCCGGCCGAGACGTCGGAGGCGGTCACCCGCCACCCGGCGCGGGCCAGGCGCAGCGAGAGGAACCCGAAGCAGGAGCCCAGCTCGAGCACGTCGTGCCCGACGACCAGGGAGGTGGCGCGCTCGTAGACCGGGGCGTACTCCTCGATCGTGCCGTGCCCGGAGCCGCCGGCCGCCACCGGCGAGGCCCGCGCGACCTCCTCCTCCACGCGGGCCATCGTCGCGCGGTAGAACCCCTCCCAGGCCCTCAGCGGGTCGGCCGCGCCCGACAGCACGACCCCGGTGAAGAGCCGCTCGAAGAGGTCGGCGCCGCGCAGCCAGCCCGGGCCGAACAGCTCGGCCGCCAGCAGCCCGGCCAGGTCGTCGTCGACCTCCCCGGGGGCCAGGACGTGCTCCAGGTGGACGAGGTCGCCGCGGACCGCGAGGTCGAAGTGCGCCGTACGTACGGTGCGCAGCGCCCGGCGCGGACGCTGCGGCCCGACGGCTCGCACCTCGACGAGGCCGTCGCGGTAGACGCCCCGCTCGCCCGGGAGGGCGGGGGTGAGGGGGTCGATCGGCGGCACGGGGCCGGGCGCCAGGATCACGACGCCCCCGACACCCGCAGCGAGGTCGACGCCTTCTCCAGCCCGGACAGGTTGCGCACGACCTGGACGCGGTCGCAGTACTCGGCGTAGGCCGGCAGGTCGCACCCGCCCAGGCCCCAGCTGTAGCGCGGCTCCGGCGTCAGCCAGATGGTCGACCGGGCGCGGCGGGTGAGCTCCTCGAAGGCGCGCATGCCGGGGTCGTTGCCGTTGCCACGCCCGTCGCCGAGGACCAGCAGGGTCGTGCGGCGGGTGACCACGGAGCCGTACTGATCGAGGAAGGTCTCGAACGCCGAGCCGTAGTCGGAGTCGGCGTCGACGTCGAGCACGCCGCCCGCGGGCAGGCCGGCCATCACCAGCGACAGCGCCTCCTCGATCCGGTGCTCGGCGAACAGGTCGCTGATCTCGACGAGGTCCTGGACGAAGGCGAAGCTGCGCACGGACGCGGCCACCGACTGCAGGCTGTGCACGAGGTGGAGGGTGAAGCGGGCCGTCGAGCGGACCGAGAGCGAGACGTCGGCCAGCACCAGCAGGCGTGGCCGGTCCTCGACCTTGGCCACGGTGACCGGGCGGAAGGGGACGCCGTCGTACTTCATGTTCGAGCGCATCGTGCGTCGGCCGTCGACGACGCCGCGGGCGGCCGCGCGCCGCCGCGGGCGGGGCGCTCCGTGCAGGCTGCGCAGCAGGCGACGCAGCGCCTCCTCGAGGTCGGCACGCTCGCGCTCGTCGACGGTCTCGGCCTGGGCGGCACCGATCTCGCGGCCCTCGAGGTCGCGGTCCAGCGACATCAGCCGCTCGAGGTGGTCGCGCAGGGTCTCGGGCAGCTTCTCCATCCACGGGGCCAGTGCCTCGCGGAGCGCGGCCAGGCTCGCGCCCTTCTCGTCGTCGGTCGTGTCCTCCTCGGAGATCTCGTTGACCCGCTCGTCGATCCACGACAGCAGCGCGATCTCCTCGGCCACCGACAGCTCGACGTCCAGGCGCAGCCCGGGGGCCGACACGAGGTCACCGGGGTTGCCGGGGTTGTGCATCCGGCTGGTCGACAGCTGGACCCGGGCCATCTCGCCGGCCTGGTCGGTGGTGTCGTTGGACAGCACGATCTCGTCGGTCAGCGCCGCGACGTCGATCTTGTTGGCCTCCTGGTGCAGGTTGAACTGCTGGGCCATGTCCTCGGGCTTGAAGAACTCCTTGATGTCGTCGGGCTTGCCGTGCGAGTGGCCGTCCTCGGGGACGTCGCCGGGCTCCTCCGAGAGCGTGAAGTCGTTCAGGTCGCCGTCGTCGGTGAGGTCGTCGTGCGCGTGGCCGTGACCGTGGCCGGTCTCGTCCTCGACGACGGCGCGCAGACCGAAGAACTTGGCGAAGACGTCGTCGAAGACCTCCTGGTCGCGGCGGTCCTTGACCAGGCTCACCGCGAGCGCGGCGTGCAGCACGGTCCGCTGCTCGAGCACGCTGGGCTGGGCCACGGCGTGCATGGCGTCGATCACCTCGGCGGTGCTGATCCGGACCCCGTGCAGCCGCAGCAGGCGGACGAAGCGGTGCAGCGCGCCCTCCACGACCCGGCGCCCCTCAGACCGGCCGGCGGCGGGTGGGGAACGAGCGGGCGCCCTGGCTGCTGGGGACCTTCTTGGCCGGGGCGCTGCCCGCGGGCTTGGTCGGCCGCCCGTTGTAGCCGCCCTCGTGCCGCCCGGGCTGGTCCTTGGCGGCGCGCTTGGCCTTGCCGTCGACGTCGCCGTCGTCGGCCACCGGGGTACGCGCGGGCGCGGCCGGGGCGGGCTCGTCGTGGCCGTGTCCGTGCCCGTGGCCGTGACCGGTCAGCGAGTCGGGCACCGTCGCGTTCGGGTCGACCATCCGGGGGATCGCGTCGAGGGCCTTGGTGAGGTCGCGCTCGTACTTCACGACGACGTTGAGGGTGGAGGAGAGGACCTCGGCGGTCAGCTCCTCGACACCCAGCACGGCCAGGGTGCGGGCCCAGTCGATGGTCTCGGAGATGCTCGGCGCCTTGCGCAGCTCCAGCTCGCGCAGGGAGCGCACGATGCCCACCAGGCGTACGGCCAGCGAGTCCGAGAGCCCGGTGTCCTTGGAGCGGATGATCTCCAGCTCGCGCTGGGCGCCGGGGTAGTCCAGGAACAGGTGCAGGCAGCGTCGCTTGAGGGCCGCGGAGAGGTCCCGGGTGTTGTTCGAGGTCAGCACGACGTACGGCTTGTGCTTGGCCACGACCGTGCCGATCTCCGGGATGGAGATCTGGAACTCGGCCAGCAGCTCGAGCAGCACGGCCTCCAGGGCCTCGTCGGCGCGGTCGACCTCGTCGATGAGCAGCACGCAGGGCTGGTCGGAGTCGATGGCCTCGAGCAGCGGTCGGGGGGCCAGGAAGCGCTCGGAGAAGAACACCGAGTCCTGGGCCGCGATCTTGTCGACGGCCTCGGCCAGCGTGCTGGTGTCGGCGACGACCTGGCCGATCTTCTCCCGCAGGATCTGGGTGTAGAGCAGCTGCTTGCCGTAGTCCCACTCGTAGAGCGCCTTGGTCTCGTCCTGGCCCTCGTAGCACTGCAGCCGCAGCAGCCGGCGACCCGTGGCCTGGGCCAGGCTCAGCGCGAGCTGCGTCTTGCCGACCCCGGCGGGACCCTCGAGCAGCACCGGCTTGTCGAGCCGGGTCTGCAGGAAGACCGTGGTGGCCAGCCGGTCGTCGACCAGGTAGCCGTGCTCGGCGAACCGGGCCTTGGTGTCGGCGACGTCGGCGAAGTCGGGGGCGGGGTCGGCGAGGGTCAACGTCAGCTCCGGGAGGTGGTGGGGTGAGAGGTGGGGGAGACGGGTCGG
Organism: Propionibacteriales bacterium; assembly: GCA_038256225.1. Taxonomy (GTDB): domain Bacteria; phylum Actinomycetota; class Actinomycetes; order Propionibacteriales; family Nocardioidaceae; genus Nocardioides. Next base: position 14,289 of record JBBSKO010000037.1, read on the forward strand.
GCGACGCCGCGGTGCGGCGCCGCCCGGGGAGGACAGCTCAGATGAGCAGGTCGTCCAGCTCGCCGTTCATGCAGTGGTCGACCACGGGCTGCACCGTCTCGAAGGTGCACTCCTTGGCGTTGCCGGGCGTGCAGGCGTCGCCGAGGACGTGGTTCGTGATCCGGGCCACGTCGGCCTCGTCGCCGCTGATCACCTTGGCGTTCTCGTAG
>JBBSKO010000038.1:0-14488 GCA_038256225.1 Propionibacteriales bacterium
CTCGCTGCTCAACATGACCAACCTGGTCGTGCAGGCCGGTCCGATCTGCCTGCTGGCCATGGGCCTGGTCTTCGTCCTGCTGCTCGGCGAGATCGACCTGTCCGCCGGCGTCGCCGGCGGTGTCGGGGCCACCGTCAGCGCGATGCTCATCGTCGAGCAGGACCTGCCCTGGTACCTCGGCGTGATCGGCGCCATCGTCACCGGCGCCGTGATCGGCCTGATCATCGGTGAGCTGGTCTCCCGGCTCGGCATCCCCTCGTTCGTGGTCACCCTGGCCTTCTTCCTGGGTCTCCAGGGCGTCATCCTGTGGCTGATCGGCGACGGCGGCTCGATCCGGGTCGACGACCCGGTGATCCGCGGCCTCACCATCGAGAACGTGCCCGTCACCGCCGGCTGGGTAGCGGCGGTCCTGCTGACCGTCGTCTTCGCCGCCGGCACGCTGCTGCGCCAGCGCCGCCAGGTCGCCAACAACCTGCAGCACGACCCGATGAGCGTGGTCCTGGTCAAGATCGCCGTGGTCGCCGCGGTGATCCTCGGGATCACCGCGATGCTCAGCATCGACCGGAGCCTGAACCCGAACTTCCCGATCGCCGGCATCCCCTACGTCCTCCCGGTCGTGGTCGTGCTGCTCATCCTGTGGACCTTCGTGCTCGGCCGCACCACCTTCGGCCGGCACCTCTACGCGGTCGGCGGCAACGCCGAGGCCGCCCGCCGCGCCGGCATCAGCGTGCTGCGGATGCGCGTCTACGCCTTCGTCATCTGCTCCTCGATGGCCGTGATCTCCGGCATCGTCCAGTCCTCCTACACCGGCAAGGTCTCGACCTCCTCCGGTGGCGGCAACGTGCTGCTCTACGCCGTGGGCGCCGCGGTCATCGGCGGCACCAGCCTCTTCGGGGGCAAGGGCCGGGCGCTGGACGCCGTGATCGGCGGCGTCGTGATCGCGACCATCGCCAACGGCCTCGGCCTGCTCAACCAGGCTGCCTACATCAACTTCCTGGTCACCGGCGGCGTGCTGCTGATCGCCGCGAGCGTCGACGCCGTCTCGCGCCGTCGTCGCTCCGCCGCCGGGATCTAGTCCCGTGGCCGTGGACGCCGCACCACGGCGCGCGGGGACGGGCACCAACCAGGAGGGCGTACGCCGGCACAACCTGGCCACGATGCTGCGCCAGGTGCACCTCGGTGGTGCGACCTCGCGCGCCGAGCTCACCGCGGCCATGGGCCTCAACCGCAGCACCATCGGTGGCCTGGTGACCGAGCTGGCCTCGCTCGGGCTGGTCACCGTGGGCTCCGCCCCGGCCGGCCAGAGCGGGGCCCGGGCCGCCGGTCGTCCCTCTCCCCGCGTGGCGCTCGCCGAGGCCGGGCCGTACGTCGTGGCGGTCGACCTGGGCGTCGACCAGGTCGTGGTGGCGCGCGTCGGGCTCGGGGGCGTGGTCCACGAGCGGGTCCGCGGACCCGTCGACGCGACGGCCGAGGCCTGGCAGGTGGGTGCCGGCATCGCGGCCCTCGTACGTCAGGTGGTCCGCGGCGCCCCGGCCGGCGCCCCGCTCGCGGGCATCGGGATGAGCGTGCCCGGCCTGGTGCGCCGCAGTGACGGCCTCGTGCGCCTGGCCCCCAACCTCGGCTGGGTCGACGTCTCCCCCGGCTCGATCATCCTGGCCGCGCTCGGCGTGGACGTCCCCGTCTCCCTGGCCAACGACGCCGACCTCGGCGCGCTGGCCGAGCACGGGCGCGGCGTGGGCGTCGGGATCGACGACCTCATCTTCGTCTCCGGCAACGTCGGCGTCGGTGCCGGCGTCGTGGCCGGTGGGCAGCGGCTCGAGGGCGCGGGCGGGTACGCCGGCGAGGTCGGCCACATGGTCTTCGACCCGGACGGTCGCGACTGCCACTGCGGGAGCCGCGGCTGCTTCGAGACCGAGGTCGGTGCGCACGCCATCGCCGAGGCGATCGGCTGCCCCGTGGACGCGGTCGGCTCGCTGGGCGACGTCCTCGACGGGTACGCCACTCCACCCCCGGCGCTGCACCGGATCGGGTACCAGCTCGGTGAGGGGCTCTCGGGCATCGTCAACGCCTTCAACCCCCAGGTCGTCGTGCTCGGCGGCTACTTCCGTGCGCTGCACCGGCTCGTCCCGGGCGACATCACCGCTGGCATCCACGCCCGCACGCTGCCCGCGCCGCTGGAGTCGCTCGTGCTCTCCCAGCCGGGTCTCGGTGCCGACTCCATCCTGCTCGGCGCGGCCGAGATGGCCCTGGAGCCGCTGCTGGCCGACCCCGTGGCGGGCCTGCAGTCGTCGCTGGCCGAGGCGTCGTCCCGGCTCGCCGGGTAGCGAGGCAGGACGACGACCCGTCGGCGGTCAGGGCACGCTCAGAGCGCGGCCGCGCCGGCCTCGGCGACCGCCACGTCCTGTGCGACCGAGCCCGCGCTGACCCCCACCGCGCCGACGGTGACGCCGTCACGCACCAGCAGCACGCCGCCGCCGAAGGAGACCAGGCCGCCGCTGGTCTGCTCCAGGCCGTAGAGCTCGGCGCCGGGCTGGGTGACCTGGGCGAGCGCCCCGGTGGGCAGGTTCATCATCACCGAGGTGCGGGCCTTGCGCGTCGAGATGTCGATGCTGGCCTTGATCGCGCCGTCCATCCGCGCGAAGGCGACGAGGTGGGCCCCGTCGTCGACGACGGCGATGTTCATCGGCTGGCCGATCTCCTCGGCCCGGGCGCGCGCGGCGGCGAGCACCGTGTCGGCCTCGGCAAGGGTGAGGTGGTGGGACATGAGGGCCTCCTGGTGAGTGGTGCGTGGGTGGCTGGTGGTCCGGCGGGGCCGGTGGGGCGGTCAGGGCCGGTGGGGCGGTCGGGGCCGGTGGGGCGATCAGCCGGCAGGCAGCTTCAGCGGGATGCCGGTGACCAGGCGCGCCGCGTCGTGGCCCAGGCGCCGGGCCTGGGAGGCGACCGCGGGATCGGCGAGGTGCTCGAGCGGTGGTCGTCGGCGCAGCGCCCGGTGGGTCAGGCAGAGGCCGTCGGCGGCGATCCCGACGCCGACCTCGAGCGACGAGCGCTCCGCGGCCCGCTCGGCGAGCGCGACGCAGTCGTCCGCAGCCCCCGTGTCCACGAGGGCCGGCACACCCTCCTCCTCCAGGCCGGCCAGCACCTGCCGCAGCGCGTGGGCGTCGTGCGCGTTGCCGGCCGCGAGCAGGACCACCACCGTGGGCGGTTCGGGACGTCCCGAGTCACGCACGGTCGGTCTCGTCCCGGTCGAGGAAGGCCGAGACCAGCCCGGTCGCGACCGCGTTCCGTGGCCCCTCGCTGCCGCGGACGTCCCCCGTGCCGCAGACGATCCCGTGCGGTGCCAGCGCGTCCGCGACCAGCTCGGGGATCTCGAAGTCCAGCGCGGAGCCCCCGAGCAGGACGACGAAGCCGATGCTGCGCAGGTCGCCGCGGGGGGCGACCCGGGCGAGCGTCCGCAGCGCGTTGACCACGAACACCCGTTCCTTGGCCGCGCGCCGCACCGCGCGTACCCGCTCCAGCGGGTGCCGGGTGGGCACCGGCCCGAGCCCGTGCTCGCCGAGGGTGACCACGCGGGCGAAGACCGTGGCCGGCAGCGGCTCGCGGAAGAACTGGGCGGTGCCGTCCTCGAGCCGCAGGTGGAAGAAGCTCTCGACCTTGCCCAGCGGGTTCCGCTTGATCTGCTCGGCGACCTCGAGGTCGCCCAGGCCGAGCTCGGCGTCGATCAGCCGGGTGACCAGGTCACCGGCCCCGGCGACGTGGGTGGCGCGCACCTCACCGCCGCGCTCCAGCACCGCAGCGTCGGTGGACCCGCCCCCGAGGTCGAGCACCACCAGCGGCGTGTCGGTGCCCGGGGTGGTCAGCGCTCCCCGCACCGCCATCTCGGCCTCGACGCCACCCACCTCGACCTGCACCCCGGCCGCTCCGCGGTGCTCGAGCGCGACGCGGACGGCCTCGGCCACCCGCTGCATCCCGCTGTGGCGCGTGCGCACCATGGCCGCCAGCGCGACGGCGTTCTCCAGGACGATCTCGCCGGCCAGCCCCCCGCTGACCTCCTGGGGGACGACCGTGTCCACGGCCAGCAGGTCCCCGACCCGCACCTCGTCGAGCTCGAGACCGGCGAGGTCGGCCATGGTCTGGCGCACCGAGGCCATCATCCCCCCGACGTTGGTGCCGGCCTGCCCGGTGGCGTCCACCAGCGGGGCGACCCGGGCCAGGGCGTCCATCACCTCGTCCGCCCCCCGGCTGACGTCCACGGACAGGGTGCGCTCGGCCCCGACCAGCCGCAGCTCGCCCGCGGCCACCACCCGGTCGCTCACGTCACCGGCCGGGGTCCGTACGACGACCGCCGACCGGTTGCCGGTCAGGGCCCGCGCCACCGGCGCGACCGTCCGGGTCTGGTCGGCGTCGAGGTCGAAGACGCCGGCCAGGCCGTAGGCGTTGGACAGGGTGCGCACGGTGCGCCCGGGTGCGGCGACCTCGACGGCGGCCAGCATCCCGATCGGCACCGCCTCGATGCGGGAGACCTCGTCGACGACGGGGACCGGGCTGCTCAACCGGTTGACCACGAGCACGGCGTCGTCGTTGCCGAGCACGGCTGCCGCGACGTGGACGCCGCGCTCCCCGGCGGCCTCAAGGGCCGCGGCCGTGTCCTCGTAGTCGCTCGACGACGGCACGACGACCACCACCGAGGAACCCGGCTCGGCCCCCCCGAGGTCGGCCAGCGCGGTCGTCACGCCCACGCCGAGGCCCGCACCACCCGGCGTCCGCGGGTCGTGGCCGATCATCGTCGACTCGGTGATGATCGTCTCGGTGATGGTCTCCATCGCCAGCCCGCTGATGACCGGGGTCGCCTCGTTGAGCAGGACGGTCCGGACGTCGGCCACCTCGTGACCGGCCCGGCGCAGCGCCGCCTCGACGGCGGCGACCACCCCCGCGACGTTGTCGACCGTGCCCTTGACGCCGCTGGTGCGGCTCAGCGAGGCCCCGAGGTGCTCGGCGTCCCCGCGGCCGGTGACGAGCGCCGCACTGGCCTCGGTGGTGGAGTTGCCGATGTCGACCCCGACCACGAGCCCGGCGGACCGGCGGGGTGCGCCGGCGCCGCCGGGGTCCCCGACGTCCTGGTCGTGGCCGGCGTCGTGGACGCCTGCGCTCACGGGGCCGTCGCGAAGTCGGGGGTCACCTCGACGGGCTTGGCACCCTTGACGATGAGCTCGGTCTCCTTCAGGTGCAGCAGCGCCGCCTTGGCCTGCCACCGGGGCCGGGCCATCTGGTCGTTGAGGGTGGGCACGGGCTCGGGCGACTCGCCCTTGGCGTACCGCGCCGCGTTGCGGCCGACGTTGCGGAAGGTCTCCAGCGTCATCAGCGGCGACTGCGGGAACAGCTCCAGGCTGGACAGGCGGGCGAGGTCGCGCTGGTGGATCATCGTCGTCCCGCGGGACAGCACGCCGACCGAGATGCCGGAGCCGGACAGCCGCGCGCCGGCGTGCGCCATCGCCGCGAGGTCGGAGGTGTGCCGGAACCGGACCAGGCGGGCCGCGACCCCCTGCTCCTCGATGCCGGCGAGGAGCTGGCGCAGCAGCTCGGCGTGCGGCACGCCGACGATGGTCTGGCTGAAGGTGTCGGCGAAGCCCGGCGAGAGCGCCACGACCACCTCGTCCCGCCGCTCACCCCGGGACGCCGGGCCGACCTCCACGAGGTGGACCGTGCGTTCTCCTGCTGTGGTGCTCATCGTCGTCTCCTCCTGCCGGCTCTCAGCCGACCTCGGTCTCGGGGTTCTCGGCGCTGGTCACGTGACGCAGGCGCTTCATCTGCTCCCAGCGCTCCCCGCTGGGCCGGTAGCCCGTGCCCGGTCCGGCGTAGTCGTTGTCGTCGTTGACCGCGGAGAGCGGCACCATCCCCTTCAGGATCGCGGAGGTCTGCAGGAGGTCGCCCGACACCCGTTGGCGCAGGACCGTCAGCAGGTTCTGCGCCATGTCCCGGAAGCCGGTGGCGTCGAGGGCCGTGACCAGGTCGAGCCCGGTGATCCCGCGGTCCATCACGCTCTGCGCGCCCTTGAGGTCCTCCAGCACGTCGCGCGGGAGGCAGTCGTTGCTGCCGTTCGCGTACACGGCGGCCACGATCTCCTCGTCGCGGATCCGCGGCAGGTCGAGGTGCTCGAAGACCGCCTGGAGCGCCTCCGCCGCGCGCTGCCGCGCGGCGAGGATCTCGCGCTCGCCCACGTGCTGCAGCCCCCCGTCGACCATGAGGTCGCGCTGGATGGTGTTGAAGTCGTCGAAGTCGTCGGTGTCCAGGTTGGAGCCGGCGAACATGTTGTCGTAGTTGGGCACCGCCGAGTAGCCCGAGCACACGAAGTCCGTGCCGGGCAGCATCTGCGGCAGCAGCCGGGCCACCCGCCGCATCGGCGAGTGGGAGAAGGACTGGTCGTTGCCGGAGGCGCACTCGAGGTCGAGCGCGGAGGCGATCAGGTTCTCCGCCGCCACCGCGCGGATGCCGGACGGCACCGCACCGGGCACCCCGATGCACGAGATCGACCCGTTCTGCAGGCCCTGGGACCCGGCACCCTTCGCGATCAGGATGCAGCGGATCTCCAGGTACAGCATCGACTTGCCCTGCGCGTTGCCCATCTGGACCTCGGAGCCGGTGCCCGAGGTGAAGCGCATCTTGATGCCCCGCGAGGCGTAGGCCGAGGCCAGGAACGCCTTGGACCAGGGGGTGTCGTCACCGTCGACGAACACCGGTTCGGTGCCGTACACCGAGATCGTCTCGGCGTAGTTGGTGATGCCGCGCATGCCCAGCTCGAGCTCGGTGGCCTCCTCGAGGGCGCACTGGGTCAGCGGCACCTCGTCGGCCACCTGCGCGCCGATGGTCTGCGCCATCGCCACCAGCGGGGCGTAGCGCACGACGCCGAGCGTGGTCTCGATCTCCGAGAAGCCGCGCAGGGCGGCCTCGGCGGCCTCGCAGGCCACCTGGAGCGGGTTGTCCCGGGCGCTGGTGCAGTGGGCCTGATTCGCCGGGGTGCGCCGGGCCCGCATCTTCTGCATCCCCATCATGATCTCGACGATGTTGAGGTGGTTCGCCACCCCGAGCAGCTTGGCGGGGGTCAGCCCGGCGACCACGTCGCGCACCGTGGTCCGGGTGACCCCGGGGTCCACGATCATCCGGGCGATCTCGACGGTGTCGAGGGCCATGGCGTCCATGGCCGCGTCGGTGTCGATCGCGTGGTCGGCGATGAACTGGTCGATGAAGTCGAAGTCGGCGCGCTCGGTCCCGTCCATCTCGACGACGACGCCGTCCTCGACCCGGATGCTGGGCGCGGGGTCGAAGGCGCTGTCCATCGCCACCATGCCCTTCTCGGGCCATTCCTCGACGAAGCCGTCGAGGTTGACCGGGCGGGCCTCGAGGGACTCGGTGCGCAGGGACCTCCGGGGGGTGACGCCCCCGGGCGTGGCGCTGGTCGGTGCCGTGGTGGTCATGGCGCGTTCCTCACTGGTCCTCGTCGGCGAGGATGTCGCGACGTTCGTAGACGTCGGCTGCCTCGCGGACCAGGCCCGCGGCGTGGTGGGCGGAGTAGGTGGTCTCGAGGTCGTCGGCGAGGGCCAGGAGCTCGGCCTTGCTCGAGGAGTTCGGGCGCAGCGCGTTGTACATCGCCAACAGCCGCTCGTCGGGGATCGCGGTCAGCTCCGCGGCCCGACGGAAGTTCGCCGCCAGCTGCCGGCGCCCGACCCCGTCGGCGATGCTGGCCTGGAGCCGCAACGTGTCCGGGGTGATCCGCAGGTCCTCGGCGCTCACGTCACCGGCGACCACGCGGTCCAGCGTGAGCGAGTCGAACGACGCACCCGTCGGGGTGGTGAGCAGGTCGGGGCGGTTCACGCTCAGCGGGTAGTCGGTGCGGTCCAGCTCTGGGAGGGACATCGGGCTCCTCTCGCGGCGGGCCCGGCGATCACCGGGACCTGCGCCTGTCGGGCTGACGCGCCGGCCGGCGGAGCGTCCGGGAGCACTGTGACATGGGACACGTTGCATCTATGCTGCGTCGAGACCGACGTCCCGCGACGTCCGGAGGGAGCCCTCGTGCGCACGCTCGTCGCCCAGTCCTGGAAGAGGTCGGCCGCAGCCGGCATCGACGCCGACCACGCGGAGGCCCCGCTGCGGCTGGAGCGCCGGGACCTGCTCGACTACCGCGCGAGCCACCCCCTCTCGGCCGTCTTCCCCCTCCTGCACGACGTGCTCGGGCGCGCCGCCGAGGCCTCGGACTGCGTGATGGCCGTCGGGGACGACCAGGGCCAGCTCCTGTGGGTGTGCGGACGCCCCGGCGTGCTGCGCAAGGCCGAGGGGATCAACTTCGTGGAGGGCACGGGCTGGGGCGAGGGGCTGATCGGCACCAACGCCCCCGGCACGGCGCTCCGCCTCGACGCGCCGGTGCAGATCAGCTCCCGGGAGCACTTCAACGTCGCCTACAAGCCGTGGTCGTGCGCCGCGGCACCCATCCACCACCCGGAGACCGGACGCATCCTCGGCGTGGTCGACGTCACCGGCGGCGACGCGGTGGACCTGCCGCAGACCCTCGCCCTGGTGCGGTCGGTCGCCCGCCTGGCGGAGTCCGAGCTCGGTCGCCTCTCCCTCCAGCGCCGTCTCGCGAGCCAGGAGCGGGTCGGCGCGACACGCCGCACCACCCGGGCCGTCCGGTCCACCCGGGCGACCCGGCCCGTGCTGGTCCTGCACGGACTGGGGCGGCCCGACTGCGAGGTCGTGCTGGCGGGGCGCACCGTACGCCTGAGCCCACGGCACGGCGACGTGATGGCCGTGCTCGCCGACGCCCCGGAGGGCATCACCGCCGAGCGCCTCGCGACCGAGGTCTACGAGGAGGAGGTGCGCCCCTCGACCACCCGCGCCCAGGTGACGCGCCTGCGGGCGCTGCTCGGCCCCGGGGTCCTCGAGTCGCGGCCGTACCGGTTGGTCACGGAGGTCAGGGCCGACTGGCTCGAGGTCGCCGGCTCGCTGCGCGCGGGTCGCCTCGCCGAGGCGGTGCGGTCGTACCGGGGCCCGCTCCTCCCGTCGTCGACGTCCCCGGGGGTGGCCCGCCGACGGGACGGCCTCGCCCGTGACCTCGTGACGGCCCTGCTGGCCTCCGAGGACGTCGAGCTGCTGACCGCGGCGACCCGGTCCGGCTGGGCCGCCGACGACCTGGCTCTCTGGGAGCGGCAGGCCGCGCTCCTGTCCCCCGGCTCGCCGCTGCGCCTGGCCGCGCTCTCCGAGGTCCGCCGGCTGCGCATCGAGTACGGCCTCGAGCCCGCGCCCGGGCGGCCGCCCCTGTCGCGCTCACGCCTCGGGAGGATCTGACACCGGCCGACTCAGGGCAGCAGCGCGACCTCGCCGCGGAAGACCGGTTCCAGCGACCGCTCCGCCGCACCCAGGGCGGCGGCGGCGATCCCCAGCCGCCCGGGCCGCAGGTCCGGGCGCACCTGGACCGGCGAGGCCAGCAGCGCGTCGAGGGCGGCGCGCGCCGGGTCGAGCACGTCGTCACCGAGCACCGCGAAGTAGCCGCCGAGGACGACCACCTCGGGGTCGAGCACGTTGACCAGCACCGAGAGGCCCACGCCCAGCTCGTGGCCCACCAGCGCGAGCCCCCGACGGACGCCGGCATCGGTGCGGGCCCGCGCGGCCACGGCCTCCGCGGAGGCCAGCGGCGTCTCGAGCTCGGCCATGCCGACCGCGGCCAGCATCGCGTGCAGCCCGACGGCGGCTTCCCAGCAGCCGGTACGGCCGCAGCCGCACCGCGCGTCGGGGCCGGCGAGGGGCAGGTGGCCGACCTCGCCGGCGAAGCCCGCTCCCCCGCGCAGCGGCCGCCCGTCCTCGAGGATGCCGGCGCCGATGCCGACGGTGCCGGTGATGTAGAGCGCGTGCCCGACCTGCTGCGCGGCCCCGTGGCGGGCCTCGGCCCGGGCGGCGCAGTCGGCGTCGTTGCCGACGCGGACGGTGACGCCCTCCCCGAGGGTGTCGCCGAGCGCCTCGGCGACCGTCCGGGCCGGCTCGTCCTCGGGCAGGTCCAGGTTCGGGGTCCAGGCGACGGTGCGCTCGTCGCCGCGCACCAGGCCCGGCAGGGCGACGGTGGCCCCGACCACCCGTGCGCCTCCCGAGCCGGCGGCGGGGCCGGCCAGGGTGTCCGCGACCTCGTGCGCGAGCCGGCCCAGGTCGGCCAGCCCCCGACCGCGCTCGACGGGACGGGTGGTGGCCAGCCGCTCGTGGCCGGACAGGTCGACGACCGAGGCGGCCACGTAGTCGACGTTGAGCTCGAAGCCGACACCGAGGTGGTCGTGCCCGGTCAGGGCCACCGGCCTGCTGGGACGTCCGCGGGCCGGGGGGACCTCGGCGGTCGTCGGGGCGACCACCGCGGCCGCCTCGAGGCCGGCGACGATCACCCCGACCGTGGCCTTGGACAGGCCGGTGCGGGCGGCCAGGGCCGCCCGGCTCGCCGGGCCGTGGTCGCGCAACGAGCGCAGGAGCACGGAGGTGTTGGCGCGGCGCAAGCCCTCGGTCGTGCCGACGCCGCCCATCACCATCCCCGTGCTCCTGCTCGTGGTCGGACCGTCAGCCGCGCACGCCGTAGAGGTGCTCGAGCGCGAGCTGGTCGAGGCGCTCGAAGCCCATCCCGCGCGCGGCCAGGGCCTCGACGTCGGGGTCGGCCTCGTCGCGCAGCTGTGCCCAGGTCTCGCCCGCGGCGAGGGTCGGCACGGCGAGCTCGGGCACGCGGGCGGCCTCGAGCGCCTCCTGCACCTCGGGGTCGGCGCGGAAGGCCTGGACCTTCTCGCGGAGCACGAGGTAGTTGGTCATGCAGCCGGCCGCCGAGGCCCAGACGCCGTCGTCACCCTCGGTGCGGGCCGGCTTGAAGTCGAAGTGGACCGGCCCGTCGTACCCGCCGGCGAGCAGGGTGTCGACGACCCAGAAGGCGCCGCGGACGTTGCCGGCCCCGAAGCGCAGGTCCTGGTCGAACCGGGGGCCGTTCTGGCCGTTGAGGTCGATGTGGAAGAGCTTGCCGGACCACAGCGCCTGCGCGTAGCCGGCGGCCGCGTTGACCCCGGCCATCTCCTCGTGCCCGATCTCGGGGTTGACCCCGACCAGCTCGGGCCGCTCGAGCTCCTCGATGAAGGCCAGGGCGTGCCCGACCGTCGGCAGCAGGATGTCGCCGCGGGGCTCGTTGGGCTTGGGCTCGATCGCGAAGCGCATGTCGTAGCCCTGCTCGGTGACGTAGTCGCCGAGGAGGTCGAAGCCCTCCTTGTAGCGGTCCAGCGCCACGCCGACGTCCTTGGAGGCGCCGTACTCGGCACCCTCGCGACCGCCCCAGCAGACGTAGATCGTGGCGCCCAGCTCGGCGGCCAGGTCGATGTTGCGCATCACCTTGCGCAGCGCGAAGCGGCGCACGGCGCGGTCGTTGGAGGTGAAGCCACCGTCCTTGAAGACCGGGTGCGTGAAGAGGTTGGTGGTGGCGGTGGTGACGACGAGGCCGGTGTCGGCCAGGCCCTGGCGGAAGCGGTCCAGGATCCCGTTGCGCGTGGCGTCGTCGGCGCCGAAGGGGATCAGGTCGTCGTCGTGGAAGTTCACGCCGTACGCGCCCAGCTCGGCCAGCTTCTCCAGCGCGTGGACCGGGTCCATCGCGGGGCGGGTGGCCTCGCCGAAGGGGTCACGGCCCTGCCAGCCGATGGTCCACAGGCCGAAGGAGAAGTGGTCCTCGGGGGTCGGGGTGGGGATGCTCATGGGGTCTGCCTCTCGGTCGGTGCTGGTGCTGGAGTCGGGTCGGGGTGGGTGCGGGGGTGGCCGGTCAGGACCAGGGAGCGGTGCGCTCACGCAGGTCGGCGTACGCCGCCCGCACGGCCGGCGCCGCGGCGCGCGCGGCGTCGTCGGCGGCGAGCACGGCGGTCGGGCCGGCCGGCCAGGACGGCGGGGCGTCGGTGCCGGCGAGGGCCCAGGCGGCCTGGCGGGCGGCGCCGAGGGCGACGTACTCCCCGGACGGCGGGAGGAGGACGTCGTGACCGAGCAGCGCCGGGGCCAGGGCCTGGACCGCCGGGTTGCGGGTGGCGCCGCCGACCATCAGCACGCGGGCGGGCTGCCGGCCGGTCTCGGCGACCAGCCGCTCGACGGCCTCGGCCAGGGAGCACAGGAGCGCCTCGACGGCGGCGCGGGCGAGGTCGGCGCGGGTGGTGGTGTCGCGCAGGCCGCTCCAGGTGCCGGTGGCGGCGGGCCGGTTCGGGGAGCGCTCGCCGCCGTAGTAGGGCGAGATCCTCACCCCGCCCGCGCCGGGGGTGGAGGAGAGGGCGAGGCGGCCGAGCTCGTCGTGGTCGACGCCGAGCCAGGCGGCCTGCAGGTCGAGGATCCGGGCGGCGTTCATCGTGGTCACCATCGGCAGGAAACCGTCGGCCGCGTCGGCGAAGCCCGTGACCACGCCGCTGCCGTCGGCGACGGGGGTCGCACTGATGCAGGAGGCGACGCCGGAGGTGCCGAGGGAGACCAGCACGTCGCCGACCTCGAGACCCATCCCGAGGGCGGCGGCCATGTTGTCGCCGGTGCCACCGGCGAGCAGGGCGCCCGTCCGCGTGGTGCCCGCGGCCGTCCCGGGCGCGACGAGACGGGGGAGGTCGACCGCGTGGCCCAGGGCGGCCGCGGCGAGGTCGGGGCGCCAGGTGCCGGCGGCGGTGTCGAGGTACCCGGTGCCCGAGGCGTCGCCGCGGTCGGTGAAGGGCTCGGTGCCGGCGTCGGCCAGGTGGAGCGAGACGTAGTCGTGGGGCAGCAGCACCCGGCGTACCCGGGCGGCGGCCGCGGGCTCGTGGTCGCGCAGCCACCGCAGCTTGGACGCCGTGAAGGAGGCGACCAGCACGCTGCCGACGGCGTCCGCGCAGGCCTGCGGGCCGCCCATCTCGGCGACCAGGTCGGCGGCGGTCCCGGCGGAACGGGTGTCGTTCCACAGCAGCGCGTCACGGACCGGCTCGCCGGCCTCGTCGAGGGCGACCATGCCGTGCTGCTGGCCTCCCACCGCGACGGCGTCGGCCAGCTCGAGCAGGCCGTCGGTGGCGCGGTCGACGGCGGCCAGCCAGGCCCGCGGGTCGACCTCGGTGCCGACCGGGTGCGGGGCGGAGCGCGCGTCGACGACACGACCGTCGGCGGCGTCGACGAGCACGGCCTTGGTGGACTGGGTGGAGGAGTCGATCCCCATGACGAGCGTCACAACGACCATTAAGTACGAGTCTCGTACTTAAGTCAAGGGGTCGCGGCCGCTCACCCCCCGGAGCGTGCCCGGTGCGTACGGTGGCGGGCATGAGCCAAGACGGAGACATCTACGCCGGCGACCAGCTCTCGCGCGAGGACGCCCTCGCCGGGTCGGAGAACGACGTCGAGGACGAGCTCGACCGCGGCTACTCCCCGCCGGAGAAGCTGTCGGGCAACATGAAGCACGGCACGACCACCGCCGAGGTGCTCGAGGGCGAGTCCTTCGATGAGCGCCTCGAGCAGGAGGTCCCCGAGCCGGACCCGTACGACGCGGCCGCCGCCGAGGACGTCGCCGACCTCGACGACGGCGAGGTCGGCGACGAGCGCGCGGGCCGCCTGGTCGACCCCGACCAGGGCGGTGGCGCCGACCTCGAGCAGGCCATGGTCGGCGACGACGCCGGGATCGACGGCGCCGGCGCCGGCGCCGAGGAGGCGGCGGTCCACGTCGTCCCCGAGGACGGCGAGCAGATCTAGGCCCGCTCACCCCCGGGGTCTCCTAGGATCCGGCCATGGCCAAGAGCGACGACGTCACCGCCCGACTGACCCGCGTGCCGCGGTTCGCCGACCTCTCCAAGCGTGACCTGGAGAAGGTGGCCAAGGCCGGGCGCCTGGTCCACCTGCCCGCGCAGTGGTCGCTGATGGCCGAGACGACGCCGGCCGACAAGGCCTACGTCCTGCTCGCCGGGACCGCCGAGGTGCGACGCAAGGGCGAGGTCGTGGCCACCGTCGGCGCCGGCGACCTGATCGGGGAGATCGGCGTGCTGCAGAACAGGCTGCGGACCGCGGCGGTGGTCTCCACCTCGGAGCTCGAGGTCGTCCACTTCACCCACGAGGACCTCTCCCGCCTCGCCGAGGAGATCCCGGCGTTCGGCAGGGCCCTCGAGGCCACCGTCGCCGCGCACTCTGACTGAGCGGACCAGGTCGCCGAGATGACGCTCGCGGCGCCCCGAGATGACGGTTGCGGACACGCGCGCGGCCGCCCGGCGTCCGGTCCCGTCCGCAGGTCAGGCCGCCCGACTCACTCCCACTCGATCGTCCCCGGCGGCTTGCTGGTGATGTCCAGCGCCACCCGGTTGACCTCGTCGACCTCGTTGGTGATCCGGGTCGAGATCCTCTCCAGCACGTCGTAGGGCAGGCGCGCCCAGTCGGCGGTCATCGCGTCCTCGCTGGTGACCGGACGCAGCACGATCGGGTGGCCGTACGTCCGCCCGTCGCCCTGGACGCCGACCGAGCGGAC
>JBBSKO010000039.1:0-14464 GCA_038256225.1 Propionibacteriales bacterium
TCCGCCGAGGTCGACCGGATGCGCGACCTGCTCCGCACCCTCTGACACCGGCGGGGCGGCTCACGACGGGGAACGGCCCCGGGACCGTGGTCCCGGGGCCGTCCTGTCGTCCGTGCTGTCCTGCGTGCTGCGGTGCCGGCCGCGTCAGCGGCGGGCGGCGTCGCTGCGCGGCGTGAACGCCCGCGAGGTGCGCTCGTAGTCCGCGTTCAGCGCCCTGGTGCTCGCGCCGTACCGGGCCGTGACGTCGGCCATAGCGTTGGTGAACTGGTTCACCGCGCGCATGCTGACGTTGTTGATGTCGTCGCAGGCCTGGTGGTAGCAGGCGTCGTACGCCTCGCCGGCCGTCCCACCGAACAGCGCGGCCTCCTCCTCGGTCTTGACGCCCTCGGCGCCGCTGAACAGGCCACCGGCGGGGATGCCCTCGGCGATGAACGGGCCGTAGTCGCTGCGACCGTTGAACTCGGTCGGGGCCGAGGTGAGGCCCTTGCTGCGGAAGTGCTTCCGGAAGGACTTCTCGATGGCTGCCGAGCCGGCCGGGCCCACCGGGCCGCCCGCCGAGCCGTCACCGTCGTAGATGAAGCGGACGAAGTTCGGCGAGCTGATCATGTCGAAGTTGAGGTACATCCGGATGTCGGCGAGCGCGCCCGGGTTGTCGGCCTTCAGGTCGCTGACGTAGTGGTCGGAGCCGAACAGGCCCTGCTCCTCGGCACCCCACCAGGCGAAGCGGACGGTGTTGCGGAAGGAGCCGCGCTCGGCGGCGGCCTCGGCCAGCTCCAGCAGGCCGGCGGAGCCGGAGCCGTTGTCGTTGATGCCGGCCCCCTCGGCGACGCTGTCCAGGTGGGCGCCGGCCATCACGACGTTGCCGCCGTTGCCGGACCGCGTCTCGGCCACGACGTTCCAGGTGCGGGCGTTCTCGGAGGTGGCGTCGACCGCGATCCGCGCCACGGAGCCGGCGTCGGCCAGGTCGAGCCCGGTGGCGTAGCTCGCGCCGACGGCCGGGACGTAGTCGCCCGGTCCGCCGAGCGTCCCGGCGACGACGCCGTCCTCGCCCGCGGTGCCGCGGTTGAAGATGATCGCGCCGACGGCGCCGGCCTCGGTGGCGTTGGCCACCTTGTCGGCGAACGCGCAGGTGCCGCGCTGCATCAGCGCGATCGCGCCCTGGGGGAAGTTCGCGAAGTCGTCGTCCTCGCAGCCGCTGGTCGAGGTCGCGTTCGGGCTGAGGTCGGTGTCGACCACGACGACCTCGGCCGAGACGTCGCCCGAGCCGGCGTATTCCATCACCGCGAAGTCCTCGTCGGCCACGTACGTGGTCGGGTCCGGCGAGACCTGCTCGAGCTCGGTCGGGGCGTTCTCGCGGAACACGTCGACGAAGAACGGCTGCACCTGCGGTCGGTAACCGGCGTCGCGCAGCCGGTTGACGACGTAGTCCTTGCTGGCCTGGTAACCAGGGGTGCCGGTGGAGCGGTTGCCGCCGTTGGCGTCGGAGATGGCCTGCATCCGCAGCATGTGCTCGCGCACGCCCTGCGGCGTCGTCGCGCGCTGCAGCTGGCGCGAGAGCCGGTCGACGGTCGGGCCGGACCCGCGCTCCGCGGCGGCGCCGGACCTCTTCTCCGCGGCGGTGGCGGCCGACGGACCGGTGATCCCGGCCGCGGTGGCGCCGAGGACCAGCCCGAGGGCCAGGCCGCCGGCGCCGAGCCGGCGGCGGGGGGTGAGACGTGAGGACACGATGGTGCTCCCGAGTGGTTCCAGGCCCCGAGCCGATCGGCGGGGCGGTTGCCGCACAGTAGGGCCCCGCGCCGACAACGGCAATGGTCGGGGACGGGTCAGTGGCCGCCGCCGCCGAGACGCTGGTTGACCACCCGGGTCAGCCAGCCCGGCGAGAACCGCGATCCGAGCGAGAGGGCCCGGGTCTGCAGGCCGACCGGGAAGTGCACCTGGTGGATGGCCGCGCGCGGGCGGCTGGGGTGGACCGCGGCCCACACGGCGTCGGCGACCTCCTGCGGGCCGAGCCGGATCCCCAGCGACGCGGTCGTCCCGGTCTTCAGCGTCGTGGTCATCGCGGTCTGCACGAACAGCGGCCACATCGCCACGACGCGTACCCCGTGGCGACCCCACTCCAGGTCGAGGGCCTCGGTGAGCCCGCGGACGTAGAACTTGGTGGCGCTGTAGTTGGCGAGCTCGGGCTGGCCGTAGATCGCGGAGGCCGAGGCCATGTTGACCACGGTCGCCCCGCCGTGGGCGGCCGCGGTCGTACGCAGGTGCTCGAACCCGGCGTGACAGCCGTTCAGCACGCCGCCGACGTTGATGTCGACCTCGCGGCGGTGCCGCTCGACGTCCTGGTCGGCGAACCAGCCGCCGACCAGCACCCCGGCGTTGTTCACCAGCACGTCGAGGCGGCCGGTGGCCCCCACCAGCGAGTCGACGGCCCCGGCGAAGGCGGCCGCGTCCGTGACGTCGAGCCGGCCCGTACGCACGGTGCCGCCCAGCCCCTCGACCTCGGCCGCCAGCGTGGCCAGACCGGCCTCGTCGACGTCGTAGGCACCGACCGTCCAACCCTGCCGGGCGAAGGTGAGGGCGACGGCGCGACCGATGCCGGCGGCGGCTCCGGTGACCAGGACGGTGGGTTGGCTCATGGGGAGGTCCTACCAGACCCGGCCCGTCGGTGCACAGGTGTCCACCGTCACCCCTGCCGCGCGAGGGCCCCCATGGGGTCCCACGCCGGGAGCACGACCGGCTCCTGGTCCAGCGCGGCGCGCAGGTCGGCCGGCAGCGCGTCGCGCCGGACCGCGATCTCGAAGACGTACTCGCCGAACCACGAGTCGTTCATGGTCCAGAAACCCTTGTCGGCCTTGTCGGTGCCCCACGAGTTCTCCACCCGCCACCGGCGGGCCGTGGGCCCGTCAGCGCCGTCGACCACGTCCACCCCGGTCAGCAGCATGGCGTGCGTCATCGCGGTCGCGTGGTGGTGCAGGCGGTCGGCCTTGGTCATCGTCGTGCTGGACCCGTAGAGCGCGTCGTAGTCGAAGAGCGCGGCGTCCCAATAGCCGTTCTCCGCCTCACGCATCGGCTCGACGTCGCAGCCGAACCACACCGGCTCGCCCGTCCCACCCTGCTCCCCCTGACCGCCGTCACGTCCGACGATCGCCTCCATCGCCAGCCGCTTCAGCACGTCCATCTCGACGTTGAGGTAGACCACCGGCGGGGCGCCGACGACGTTGCCGAGGTGCTCGACGGTGAAGGTGTGGCCGTACGGGCTGCTCACGCGCGGGTCGTGGACCAGGCAGACGTACTCCTCCAGCGGCACGGTGACGTAGCGCCGCGCGAACTCCTGCGGGGTCAGCTCGCCGTCGCGGTGGAAGGTCTTGTCGCTGTCGCGCCACTGCCAGGTGAAGCTGGTGGGCGGCGTGCCGAGGTGCAGGCACAGCATCCGGTGGACGACCTCGAGCACGTCGGCCTTGGCCTGGGCCAGGGCGGTGTCGTCGGCCCCGTCCGCGGCGGCGCCGCGCAGGTCTCGGGCCGCCTGGCGCAGGACGGTGGCGAGGTCGCGGTTGAGCTGGCGGGTGGAGGACGACGAGACCGTCTCCGGCATCGCCGACTGCGGCACGAGGCCGTGCTTGGCGACCAGCGCCAGGAACATGTTCCACTGCCCGCCGTCCTCGGTCGGCGACGACAGCAGGTGCGCCACGGTGCGGTCGTCGACGTCGCGGTCGGCGGTGGCCAGCACCGACTCCAGCCAGTGGTTGGCCTTCTCCAGCTTGTCCCAGAACAGCGGGTAGCTCTGGCTGAGCTCGAGCTCCTTCAGCCCCAGCCGCTGCGCCGCGCCGACGCGCAGCAGGTTGAGCCCGGCGAACATCCAGCAGCGGCCGGTCTGCTTCTGGTTGGTCGCCGCCCAGTCGTCGAGCTGGTGGCTCATCGTCCGGTCGATCGACCGGGCCAGCTGGTGGTCGAGGGCGACCTGGTCGACCTGGTTGCGGGTGACGGCGTTCTGCAGCAGCCGGTGACGCGGGTCGGCGTCGAGCTCCTTGGTCAACCGCTCCACCAGGTCCGGGGTGATCTCACGCTCCATGCGTCGCACGGTACGCCGCGCGGCGCCGTCGCCGGCGGGGCCCCGTCGAGCGGCAACCGCGCCGACGCGGGGACGGAACACGTCGGCAACACGACGCTGGTGGTCTGGACCGCCGCACGACCCACCACGCTCGTACCGACCCCCAGGAGACCTCCGTGCCGTCCGTCCACCACCTCCACTCCGCCGACCACGACGAGCTCGCCCGCTCCCTGGGATCGCTGCTCGGGCGCCGCGCCCTGCTGCGCGCCTCCGCCGGCGGCGCGCTCGCCGGCGGGGCCCTGGCCGGGGGCACCGGCGCCGCCTCGGCCGCTCCCGGCAAGCCCGAGAAGCCCGGCAAGGGCCCCGGGAAGGGCAGGGCGAGCATCCTGCAGCCCGGCACCGGCCGCACCCCCGGCCGCTACGTCCCCGCGAAGGCCGACGAGGTGCTGTGGGGCCGCCTGCCCAACCGCGACAGCACCCCGGTCGCGGGCGTCCGCAGCGGCTCGGTGGTCACCCTCGACACGATCAGCCACGAGGGTCTGCTCGAGGACCAGGGCCAGGACCCGCGGGCGTACTTCGCCGACCAGGGCGTGCCGCGCCGCCAGGTGCTCGACGACGCGATCGCGGTGGCGGCCAGCACGCCGCACGACGGTCCCGGGCCGCACGTGGTGACCGGGCCGGTCGCGGTCCGCGGCGCGCGTCCCGGTGACGTGCTGAAGATCGAGGTGCTGCGGCTGCAGCTGCGGGTGCCGTACGGCGTGATCTCCAACCGCCACGGCAAGGGGGCGCTGCCCGGCGAGTACCCCGAGCAGTTCGTCGGCGCCCCGGAGGCCGAGCCGTACTTCAACGAGGGCGGCAACATCAGCGTCTTCACCCGCATCGACGGCGACCGCGCGCGGCTGCCCGGCCCGGTGCCGGTCGGGTTCCCGCTGGCGCCCTTCATGGGGATGATGGGCGTCGCGCGCGACACCTCGGCGCTGGTCGACTCGGTGCCGCCGACCGACGCCGGCGGCAACATCGACATCAACGACCTGCAGGTCGGCTCGACGCTCTACCTGCCCGTGCAGGTCGCGGGGGCGATGTTCTACAGCGGTGACCCGCACATGGCCCAGGGTGACGGCGAGGTCGCGCTGACCGCGATGGAGGGCTCCCTGCGGCCGACCTTCCGGCTCAGCGTGGTCGAGAAGGGCACCCGCGGCGCCCCGTCGCCGGCCTTCGACGGGCCGTTCGCCGAGACGCAGCGGCACTGGGTGCCGATCGGCCTGTCCGACCCCGACGGCCCCGAGAACGGCGGCAACGAGACCAGCCTGGACGTGGCGATGAAGGCGGCGGTGCGCCAGGCGCTGGCGTTCCTCACCGAGGACGTGGGCCTCGCCGGCCCGGTCGCGTACGCCTATCTCTCGGCCGCCGCCGACTTCCAGTGCTCGCAGGTGGTCGACCGGACCACCGGGATCCACGCGCTCATCCGCAAGAGCGACTTCTGAGAGCCGCTCGGCCCGTCGGCCGCGTCGGACGTGCCTCGGGCGTGCGTCAGACGTGGCCGGCGAGCTGGGCCATCCGCGCCCGCAGCGCCTCCAGGTAGGCGTCGCGCTGCTTCGGGGAGACCGCCGGGTCGACGCCCTTCGCGTGGTCCTCGAGGTGGCTGCAGGCCGGCAGCACGTCGATCGACAGCTTGGCCGCGCCCGCCAGCGCACGGAGCTCGTCGAGGCGGTCCCCGAACGGGGTGCCGCTGCCCGGCGAGTAGGAGCGGACCACGTCGTCGAGGTCGTCGGCGAAGAGGTCGACCTTGGTCACCACGACGACCAGCCAGGTGGGGCGCTCCCGGCGTACGGACATCGCGGCGATCCGGTGCGCGGTGACGGTCCAGTCCTCGAGCTCGGCAGCCAGCTGCTGCTCGCGGGTGACGGGGGCGGGCCCGGTCGTGCCCGCGGGGCGGCGGCCGGTGGCGTGGCCGTGCGCGACGAGGTGCAGGACCCCGTCGACCGGGTCGTCGTGGAAGACCTCGTCGAGGGCGCCGAGCCGCGTGGCGGCGTTCTCGCCGGGCACGACCCGGAACCGGAACCCCTTCAGCCGCCCGCCGCGGCGCACCCGTCGCTCGAGCACGGCCGAGCCGGCCTCGGGGGTGCCGCCGGGCTGCGGGCGCCCGACCAGGTGGTCGACCAGCTCGGACTTGCCGACGCCGGTCATCCCGGTCACGGCGACGGTCGGGAACCGGTGCGACCAGACGCCGGTGACGCGTTCGCGCCCCCGGGACAGGGCGCCCGGGACCGCGCGGACGGCGCGGGGGCGGGACGGGGCCACGGCTGCTCCTCGGGGTACGGGTGGTGGGGGTGGGCGGTGCGGGTGGTTCGGACGGCGACGGTAGCCCCACCGCCGAGGTGACCCTCGCGGACAGCCGAGATGACGCTTGCGGCGCCTCGAGATGACGGTTCCGGCGCCTCGGGGGCGGCTCACCTTCCCGACCGCGGGGGCGTCGGGGGCACACTCGCAGCATGCGCCCCGAGCCCGTCGACCCGCTCGCCCCGCCGCTGGCCGGGCCGACGCTGATGAACCAGGACTGGCGCGACCTGACGTACCTGCACTGGGCGGTGCCGCCGGAGCGGGTGGCGCACCTGATGCCGCCGGGCGTGCGCCCCGACGTGCACGAGGGCACGACGTACGTCGGTCTCGTGCCGTTCCGGATGGTCGACGCCGGACCCGGCCGCCGCACCAGCGTGCCGTGGGCCGGGACGTTCCTCGAGACCAACGTGCGCCTCTACTCCGTCGACGGACGGGGTCGCCGGGGCGTGGTCTTCGTCAGCCTCGACGCCGACCGGCTGCTGGTCGTGCTGGGCGCGCGGGCGGCGTTCAACGTGCCGTACCGCTGGGCGCGGATGCGGCACCACCGGGCGCCCGGCGCCGGCCCGGGCCCGCAGGGCGACGTGCACACCTACTCGGCACGGCTCCGCTGGCCGGGGACCTCGGGCCGCAGCCGGGTCTCGGTACGGGTCGGGGCACCGCGGGCCGCGGACGCGCTCGACGAGTTCGTCTCGGCCCGGTGGCGCTTGCACACGGCCGTGCTCGGCCGGGCCCTGGTCGTGCCGAACGCGCACGAGCAGTGGCCGCTGCACGACGCCGAGGTGGTCGACCTCGCCGACGGGCTGCTGGCCTCGGTGGGCTTCGGCGAGCTGCTCGACCGGGCCCCCGACCACGTCGCCTTCAGCCCCGGCGTGCACACCGTCTTCGGCCTCCCCCGCCGGTGACCGCCCGCCCCCGAGGTGTCCGCGACCGTCACCTCGAGGCGCCGCGACCGTCACCTCGAGGCGCCGCGAGCGTCATCTCGGCTGTCCGGGAGGGTCATCTCGGCGGGGTGCTGGCGGGCTGAGTAGTACTGCTCAACAGGTCGAGTAGGACGACCCTGGGGGCGGGGGTGTGCGGTGCGGCCTACTGGACCCATGCCCCGCTACGCCGACCCCGGCTCCTGCCCCGACTGCCGCACCGTGCTGCCCGCCGCGCCGGCGCAGTGCCCCACGTGCGCGCTGCCGCTGCGCGGCCCGACCGCCGCGGCGCTGCTCGCGACGCTGACCCGCGCCGACGAGCTGCTGGCCGTCCTGCGGGCCTCGGCGCCGGTGCCGGTGCCCGCGGTCGGCGCCCCGGTGCCGGCGCCCGGGTCCGCCCGCGCGTCCGCCCCGACCCCCGTCCCCGCGTCCGGGCTGCGCGGCTCGTCGGTCCCCCGGGTCCTGCTCGGCCTCGGCGCGGCCTGTCTCCTGGTCGCCGCGGTCGCGTTCCTGGCCGTGGCGTGGTCGTGGCTCGGCGTCGAGGGTCGTACGGCAGTGCTGCTGCTGCTCACCGGCGCGGCCGCCACCGCGGCGGTGGTCCTCGCGCGCCGACCGCTGCCCGTCGCCGCCGAGGCGTTCGCCACCGTCGCGCTCGGCCTGGTCGCGCTCGACGTGCTCGGCGTGCGGTCGTCGGGCTGGCTGGGTCCGCTCGGCGCGGGCGGCACCACCGCCGTGGTCGGCACGGCCGTCGGTCTCGCCGCCGTCGCGCTGGTGGCCGCCACCCGCCGCCGCGATGCCGCCCCGGTCGCCGCCCAGGTCGGCGCCGCGCTCGGGCTGCTCCTCCTTGCCGGCGGCATCGTCGTCGCCACCGGTCACCTGACCAGCACCGCGACGGCGACCGTCCTCGCTGCCGCGCTCCTCGCCGCGCTCGCCCACCGCCTCGACCTGCGTGCGACCGCCGACGCGGCCGTGGTCGTCGCCGCCGCGTGGTGGCTCGGGCTGACCATCGTGGGCCTCGCCGACGCGGCCGCCGACCCCTCCGTGCGCGGCCTGGTCCTCGACGGCGCGGGGGCGGGCCTCCTCTCGGCCGGGCTGCTCGCCCTGCTGCCGCTGGCCCACCCCGCCGTACGCCGCTCCCGCGTCGCCGGGCCGGCCGCCGTGGCGGTCTGCACGCTGCTGCTGACGCTGCTCGCCGTGGTCCCGCTGGCCGACGAGGGCACCGGGACGCTGCTGGTCGGGTGCCTGGTCGGCCTGGCGGCGTGGACCGCCGTCGTCGCCGCCGCCGGCCGTACCGGCCTCCGTGACCGGACCGTCGCGATCGCGGCGCCCCAGCTCGTCCTCGCCCTCCCCGCCGGGCTCGTCGCCCTGGACCTGGTCGCCTCGGCCGTCGGCAACGTGGTCCGGCTGGTCGAGCGGGTCGGCTCCTCCGGTGCCGCGCCGCTCGACGCGGTGCTCGGCTCTCCCGTCACCGCCACCGCACCGGCCCTGCTGGTGCCGACCGTCTGCCTGGTCGCGGTGGCCGGCGCGGTCCACCTCCCCGCCCGGCACCGCCGGACCGGGCTCCTGGCCGCCGCCGCCCTCGCCGTCCCCGCCTCGGCCGTCGCGCTGGCCGCCGTCCCGGCGCCGCTCGCCCTGGTCGTCGCGGCCGCCGCCGTGCCCGGCCTGCTCGCCGCGGCGGCCGCCCTGGTCGCACCGACCACGCTCGGCGGACGCCACCGCACCCCCCTCCTGCTCGCCGCCACCGTGGCCGCCGGCACCGCGCTGGCGGCCGCCCTGCCCAGCGCGGCCCTGACCGCGCTCGTCCTCCTCCCGGTCGCCGTCGTCGCCGGCCGGGTCGCCCTGACCGGCGAGGCGGGCACCCGGCCCCGGACCGCCGCAGCCGCCACGCTCCCCCTCGCCCTCGGTGGCCTGGCCTGGTCGGTCGCCGACGTGGGCGGGCTCGCCGTCGCCGACCGCGCGCTCCCGGTGCTGCTGGTCGTCGGGGTCCTCGCGGTGCTCCGCCCGCGCCTCGCCGTCGAGCTCGGGGCGACCGCGGCCGCGCTGCCCGCGGCCCTCACCGCGCTCGCGGCCGTCGCGGCGTCGCCCGCCACCTCGGTCACCGGGTCCGCGTCGGTGTCGCTGGCGCTGCACCTGACCCTCGCCGGCGCGCTGCTCACGGCGAGCGCGGCGCTGCACCCCTCCCGCAGGCTGCTGGCGTGGCCAGGCGGGCTGCTGCTGGCCGCCGCCACGTGGGTACGCCTGGCCGACCTCGGTGTCAGCGCCCCGGAGGCGTACACGCTCCCGACGGCGCTCGTCCTGGTCGCGGTCGGCGTGGTCCGGCTCCGTCGGGACGCGGACGCCCCCACCCGTACGACGATGCTGCCCGGGCTGGTCCTGGCCACGCTGCCCTCGCTGCTGGTGGTGCTCGCCGAGGACCCCGTGTCGGCCCGCGCCGCCGCCCTCGGGCTCGGCTGCCTGGTGCTGCTCCTGGCCGGCGCCGGGCTGCGCTGGAGCGCCCCCGTGGTCGTCGGCGGCGCGGCGGGCGCCGTCCTGGTGGCCGCCGAGCTGGTGCCGTACGCCGCGGTCGTCCCGCAGTGGCTCCTGCTCGCCGCCGCGGGTGCGCTGCTCACCGCCGTCGGCGTCACCTGGGAGGACCGCTCGGCCGACGCCCGCCGGGCGGCGCGGTACCTGGTGCGCCTGCGCTGACCGGCCCGGGTGTCCGCAACCGTCACCTCGACGCGCCGCGAGCGTCATCTCGGCTGTCCGGGAGCGTCATCTCGGCCGGCCGGGAGCGGGGCCGCGGCGGCGCCGTGGGTGAGATGCCCTCTCACGCGACTGCCTTAGGCTGCCGGTACGACGTGTGCCCTGCGTCGACCTGCCCCCGACGAGCCCGCAGCCGACGAGCCCGCCACCGACGAGGAGTTCCACCATGACCGTGCCGACCTGGGTCTGGGCCGCGACCATCGCGCTCATCCTCGCGATGCTCGTCTACGACTTCGTGTTCCACACCCGCAAGGCCCACGTGCCCTCCCTGAGGGAGGCCGCGGTCTGGTCGGCGGTCTACGTCGGCATCGCCATCGTCTTCGGCCTCGTCGTGCTGTGGTTCGGCGGCGGCACGATGGGCGGGGAGTACTTCGCCGGCTACATCACCGAGAAGGCGCTGTCGGTCGACAACCTCTTCGTCTTCCTGATCATCATGACCAGCTTCAAGGTGCCCCGCGAGGACCAGCAGAAGGTGCTGCTCTTCGGCATCGTCTTCGCGCTGATCGCGCGGACCGGGTTCATCTTCCTGGGCGCCGCGCTGATCAACCAGTTCGCCTGGGTGTTCTACCTCTTCGGGCTGATCCTCATCCTGACCGCCGGCAACATGCTCAAGGGCGAGGTCAGCGACGACGACCCGCACGACAACGAGAACTTCATGGTCAAGATCGCACGCAAGCTCGTGCACACCTCGCCGGAGTACGACGGTGACAAGCTCTTCACCGAGATCGACGGCAAGCGGGTGCTGACCCCGATGCTGCTGGTGATGGTGGCCATCGGCGGCACCGACATCCTCTTCGCGCTCGACTCGATCCCCGCGATCTTCGGGCTCACCCAGAACACCTTCATCGTGTTCACCGCGACCGCGTTCTCGTTGCTCGGCCTGCGTCAGCTGTTCTTCCTCATCGAGGGCCTGCTCGAGCGCCTGATCTACCTCTCCTACGGCCTCGCCGCGATCCTGGCCTTCATCGGCGTCAAGCTGATCCTGCACGCGCTGCACGAGAACAACCTGCCGTTCATCAACGGCGGCGAGCCGATCGAGGTCACCGAGATCAGCACCGGTGTCTCCCTGACCGTCATCCTCGGCCTGCTCACGGTCACCGTCGTCGCGTCCCTGGCCAGCAAGAAGGGCCGCGCCAAGGTCGCCATCGGCAACGCCCGCCGCCACGTCAACGCCTACCTCGACCTCGACTACACCACCGACGAGGCCGAGCGCGAGCGCGTCTACTGCAAGTTGGTCGAGGAGGCCGAGCAGGTCAAGTCGCTCGGCCCCGAGTCCAAGCGGATGATGCGCGACGAGACCGAGCTGATGGAGAAGATCGAGAAGGCGCGCCAGCAGCACGAGGAAGCCACCGGCGAGAAGGTCAGCAACCCCGCGCCGTGACCCGCCCCGACGCCTGGGACCTCGGTGCGCTCCCGCCGCTGGCCCCGGTCGCCCGGCGACGCCCGGTCGCCCTGGCCCAACCGGGGACCGCCGTCGTCGCCGCCCCGTACGCCGCCGCCGAGCTCGACCTCGCCTCCCCCGACGGGGACGCGGTGGTCGGGCTCGCGGCCGGTCCGGCCGGGGGCGCCGCCACCGCCCTGCGCGCGCGCCGCGCCGCCGGCCGGACCTGGCTGGAGCTCGAGCAGGACGGCACCACCTCGCGCCACGAGAGCCGGCGCCACGCCCGCTCGCCCCGCGCGGAGGCCCTCGCGGTGACGCTGACCGGCTCCCTGGCCACCGCCTGGACCCGCGAGGCCGGCACCTGGCGGGCCCGGGCCGTGCTCGACCTCGCCGAGCGGCGGAGCCGCGAGCCCGCGACCGCGCCGGACCCGTTCGACGCGGACTGGCTCGCCGGCCTGCGGGCCGAGCCGGGCGCCGACCGGGCCGGCACCTTCGGCCAGCTCGGCCTGCGGGACCCGCACCTGGTCACCCACGCCGACGGCACCGCCTACGACGACGCCGGACTGCTGCTGCTCAGCGCGACCTCGGCCGGGCCGGGCGGCTTCGGTACGGGCCACACCTCGCTGTGGTCGCTGGAGCCGACCACCCTCGCCCTCGCCCACCGCGGCGACCTGTTCTTCCACCGCACCGACCGGGCCGGGGTCCTCGGCGACCACGCCACCCATGTCGTGCGGGACGGCGACCGCTGGCTGGTGGCCACCAGCACCTGGGGCGACTTCGACGTCGACCGCAACCCGCACGTCTCGATGACGCTGGCGGTCGTGCCCGCCACCACCGACCTCCTGCACGGCAGCCACGTCCTCGACACGGTCCCGCTGCCCGCCCCGGCCGGGCCCGGCACCGACGGGCCCGGCACCGCCGGGCCCGCCCCGGTCGGCACCTGGGACCCGCACCTGGTCCGCGACGACGACGGCACCTGGCTGCTCGCCTTCGTCCAGGCGACCCGGTTCTTCGTCTTCCACCCCGCCCTGGCCACCGGGCCCGAGCCCACCGACCCGGCCGGCTGGACGCTGCGCGCGGCCGCCACCGCGCGGACGGCCTGCGAGGGACCGTCCCTGCTGCGCACCACCGACGGCTGGCGGGTGCTGGCCAGCCACGGTCGCGACGGCAGGCGGGACGCCGAGGGCGCCGGGGCGACCTACCCGGTGCTCGACCTCGACCTGCGCGAGGTCGGCCGGCTCGACGCGGCGTACCCGACCAACCTGCCCTGGCCCACGCTGGCCCGCACCCCCCAGGGCCCCCTGATGATCGGCTTCGACTCCACCCCGGCCGGCGGCCCGCTGCTGGGCTACGGCACCCACGGCGACCTCGTCCTCCAGCGCCCCGCAGACGACGGGGCCGACGACGGGACCGAGAGCTGAGGCGTGCGCCGGCCGTGCCCGGATGAGAGGACCCTCATCCGGCTCTCACCGGCGGCTCACCGCCAGGCCCCAGGATCATCGGTGTGACGACAGACGACCAGACGGGTGGCTCACCTCAGGAGCCACCCGTCCGGCCGCTCCCGGATCCTGCCACGGCGCGGGCCGGCCTGCTGGCGCGCGCCGCGGCGTCGTTGCGCCCCGGTGCCGACGACGACCCCCTGGTGGCCCAGGCCCGCGGGATGACCATCGCCGACGTCGTACGCCGATTCTGGCCGCGGCTGCGTCCGCTGCGCGGCTGGCTGGTCCTCGGGCTGCTCCTGCTCGCCGCCGCCCCGGCGATCACCGTCGCGGAGACGCTGCTCTTCCAGCAGCTCGTGGACCAGGTGCTCGTCCCGGCCGACCCCGGCCCGCTGCTCTGGCTGGCCCTGGTGTTCCTCGGCCTCAACCTGCTCTCCGGCGTGGTCTCGGGCGCCGACGACTACCTCGGCACCTGGATCTCGCAGAAGTTCCTGGTCGGGTTGCGCCGCGACTCCTTCGCCCACGTGCTCTCGCAGCCGTCGCTGACCCACGACCGCCGCCGGATGGGCGACGTGCTGACCCGGCTGACCTCCGACGTCTCCGCCGTGGAGAGCTTCATGGTCGGCCAGCTCACCGTCGGCATCGGCGCGGTGCTGCAGCTGGTGTTCTCCCTCGGCGCGCTGTTCTACCTCCAGTGGCAGCTGGCCCTGGCCTCGCTGGTCGTCGTGCCCGTCTTCTGGTGGGTCTCGACCCGCTTCGCCCGGCTCACCAAGGACGTCTCCCGCGAGCGCCGCCGCCGCGGCGGGTCGCTCAGCAGCGTCACCGAGGAGAGCCTGGCCAACGCCTCCCTGGTGCAGGGGTACGGCCGGGAGGCCGACGCCGTGGCCTCGTACCAGCGTCAGAACGAGGCCATCGCCTCCGCCGAGCTGGCCGGCAGCCGGGTCCGGGCGGTGTTCCTGCCGCTGGTCGACCTGGCCGAGCTGGCCGGGATGCTGCTGGTGATCGGTCTCGGCGTGTGGGCCCTGGCCACGGACCGGCTGAGCCTCGGCGGGCTGCTGGCGTTCCTCACGCTGCTGATCACCTGCTACAAGCCGGTCCGCGAGCTCAGCCAGCTCGTCCCGGCGCTGTTCTCGGCCACCGCCGGCGTCGAGCGGATCGTGGAGCTCCTCGACGAGCCGGCCGCCGGCGACCGCCCCGGTGCGACCCCGCTGCCGGCCCCGGTGGCCGGGACCCCCCGCGGCGGCGTCGAGCTGCGCTCGGTGTCCTACACCTACCCGGACGCGGCGTCCCCCGTCCTCGACGGCCTCGACCTGGTCGTGCGCCCCGGCGAGCGGGTGGCCCTGGTCGGGCCGAGCGGCACCGGCAAGTCGACGGTGGCGCGGCTGCTGACCCGGGCCCTGGACCCCGGCGCCGGCCAGGTCCTCCTCGACGGCCACGACCTGGCCGAGCGCACCGCGACGTCGGTCCGGGCCGCCGTCACAATCGTCCAGCAGGAGCAGCTGATGCTCGACGCCAGCGTCCACGACAACATCGCCTTCTCGCGTCCCGACGCCACCCGCGCCGAGGTCGAGGCGGCCGCGCGCGCCGCCGACGCCCACGA
>JBBSKO010000040.1:0-13943 GCA_038256225.1 Propionibacteriales bacterium
CGGGGTCGACTACGGCTACCTGGTCGACGACGCCGAGGAGCCCCGGCCGGACCCGCGCTCGCGCCGGCAGCCCGACGGCGTCCACGCGCTGTCCCGCTCCTACGACCCGTCGACCTTCCCGTGGACCGACCAGGCCTGGACCGGACGGCAGCTCGCCGGCGCGGTCGTCTACGAGCTGCACGTCGGCACCTTCACGCCCGAGGGCACCCTGGACGCGGCCCTGGGCCGCCTGGACCACCTGCGCTCGATCGGCGTCGACCTCGTCGAGCTGCTCCCGGTGAACGCCTTCGACGGCACCCACAACTGGGGCTACGACGGCGTCGGCTGGTTCGCGGTGGACGAGACCTACGGCGGCCCGGAGGCCTACCAGCGCTTCGTCGACGGCTGCCACGCCGCCGGTCTCGGCGTGGTGCAGGACGTCGTCTACAACCACCTCGGCCCCGGCGGCAACTACCTGCCGGTGTTCGGGCCCTACCTGGGCACCGGCGCCAACACCTGGGGCGACACCGTCAACCTCGACGGTGCCGGGTCCGCGGAGGTGCGCCGCTACGTCCTCGACAACGTGCGGATGTGGTTCGTCGACCACCACGTCGACGCCCTGCGCCTCGATGCCGTGCACGCCCTGGCGGACTCCTCCGCGGTGCACCTGCTCGAGGAGATGGCCACCGAGGTGGCGGCCCTGTCGGCCCACCTCGGGCGACCGCTGACGCTGATCGCGGAGTCCGACCTCAACGACGCCCGCATGGTCACCCCGCGCGAGGGCGGCGGGCACGGTCTCGACGCGCAGTGGAGCGACGACTTCCACCACGCCGTGCACGTCGCGCTGACCGGTGAGACCAGCGGTTACTACGCCGACTTCGCACCGCTCTCGGCCCTGGCCAAGGTGTGCGAGAAGGGCTTCTTCCACGACGGCACGTTCTCGTCCTTCCGCAAGGCCGACCACGGCCGCCCGGTCGACACCGAGCACATGCCCACCTGGCGTCTCGTGGTGTGCAGCAGCAACCACGACCAAGTCGGCAACCGCGCCGCCGGGGACCGGATCTCCGACCGCCTCGACGACGACCAGCTGGTCTGCGCCGCACTGCTGACCCTCGCCGGGCCGTTCACCCCGATGCTCTTCCAGGGCGAGGAGTGGGCCGCCGGCGCCCCGTTCCAGTTCTTCACCAGCCACACCGACCCCGCGCTCGGCCGGGCCACCGCCGAGGGCCGCACCCGGGAGTTCGCCGAGATGGGCTGGGACCCCGACCTGGTGCCGGACCCCCAGGACCCGGAGACGTTCCGGCGCTCGAAGCTCGACTGGAGCGAACCGGGCCGCGGCCGGCACGCGGTCGTGCTCGAGGCCTACCGCGCCCTGGCCCGGCTGCGCCGCGAGCGCCCCGAGCTGACCGACCCGTCCTTCGCCTCCGTCGCGGCGGCCGCCGACGAGGCCACCGGCGTCTTCACGCTGCGCCGCACCCCGACCGGGGGCCGGGCCGCGCTCGGCAACCCCGCAGGGTCGCTGCTGGTGGTCAACACCGGCGACACCGAGGCGCTCGTGGAGGTGGGCGCGGTCGGCGCCGGCGGCGTACTCTTCGAAGGCCCTGCCGGCGTCGAGCTGGCCGGGACCACGCTGCGGGTGGCCCCGCGCGTGGGGGCACTGGTGGACCTGGGGTAGCACCCGGGCGGGAGCAGGCCGGAGGGTCTGTCGTGGCGACGATGCTGGTCTTCGGCGCGGTCGTGGCGGCGCGGTTCTTCCTGCCGCTGCTGATCCCGCGCTACCCGCTGCCGGCGATCGTGGCCTGCCTGGTCCTCGACGGCGTCGACCAGACCATCTTCCAGGCCTTCGGCTACGACCCGCCGGGCTACCAGTCCTACGACAAGGCGATGGACGTCTTCTACCTCACCATCGCCTACCTGGCGATGATGCGGAACTGGACGAACCTCGGCGCCTTCCGGGTGGGCCAGGCGCTGTTCTTCTACCGTCTGGTCGGCGTGGTCGCCTTCGAGCTGACCGGCGCGCGGGCGCTGCTGCTGCTCTTCCCGAACACGTTCGAGTACTTCTTCATCGCCTACGAGGCGCTGCGCTCGCGCTGGTCGCCGATGGCCTTCGTGCTGTCGACCTGGATCGCCGTCGCCGCGGCGATCTGGGTCGTGGTCAAGCTGCCGCAGGAGTACTGGATCCACGTCGCGCAGCTCGACCTGACCGACCTGCTCACCGAGCAGGCCTGGGCGCCACCGCTGCTGCTGGCCGTCCTGCTCGCCGTCGCCGGCCTGGTCCGGTACGCCCTGCTGCCGTGGCTCGGCCCGCCGGACCGTGCGGACTGGGCGTTGCGTGCCGAGCCCCTGCCGGCGGCGATCGACGACCCCGAGGAGCAGGCCGCCTGGCGGGCCCGCCAGGGTGCGCTGCGCAGCTGGGTGACGGTGGAGAAGGTGGTCATGATCGGCCTGCTGACCGTGATCTTCGGGCAGATGCTGCCCGGCGTCAGCACCTCCAGCCTGAACGTCTTCCTCGGGATCGGCGCCGCCGTGGTGGTCAACACCGCCCTCACCCTGGCCTCGTCGCGCGCACAGCGCACGATCACCTCGATGGGTTGGGAGTTCGCGGCCCGGATGGTGACCAACGTCGTGCTGGTGGTCGCGGCCGAGTGGCTGCTCCGCCTCGACGGCGGCGCGGTCGACGGGTCGTCGATGCTGTTCTTCCTGGTCATGGTGAACCTGCTGAGCATGCTCCACGACCGCTGGCAGCCCGTGCTGGGCTGGCGCCAGGAGCAGGCGGGCCTGCCCATGCCCTCCCCCGCACCGGCGGGCTGACTCAGCCCACCACGGAGTCGACCCACGCCGGCACCAGCAGGCCGGCCGGTCCCTGGCGGGACTCGTGGAACCACCGGCTGCCCTCGCTGGGCTGCAGGTTGAGCTCGAGGGTGCGCGCGCCGTACGCCCGGGCCTGCTGCACGAACCCGGCCGCGGGGTAGACCGCGCCGGAGGTGCCCACCGAGACGAACAGGTCGGCCTCGACCAGCGCGTCGACGATCCGGTCCATCTCGTAGGGCACCTCACCGAACCACACCACGTCGGGGCGCAGCGCCGGGGTCCCGCAGCCCGGGCAGGGCGGCTGGTCGCCGAGCGCGCCCGCCCAGCGCACCCGGTGGCCGCAGGCGGTGCACCACGCGGCCAGCAGCTCGCCGTGCATGTGGAGCACCGACGGGGAGCCGGCGCGCTCGTGCAGGTCGTCGATGTTCTGCGTGACCAGCAGGAGGTCGTCGCCGAGCACCTCACCGAGGCGGGCCAGGGCGTCGTGGGCCGGGTTGGGGTCGACCGTGGTGAGCGCGGCGCGGCGCGCGTCGTAGAACGCCTGGACCACCGACGGGGCGGCGTCGTAGGCCTCCGGGGTGGCGACGTCCTCGACGCGGTGGCCCTCCCACAGGCCGTCGGGGTCACGGAAGGTCGGCACCCCGCTCTCGGCGGAGATGCCGGCACCGGTCAGCACGACGACCTTCACGGTCGCGATCCTAATCCTCGGCGTACTCGAACCCGATCCCCAGCCTGTTGACGTCGGTGACCGTGATCGTCAGCGGGGTCTGCGTGCCGTTGCGCGCGACCAGCGTGCACTCGCCGGTGGCGTCCGGCTCGCCGGGCAGCTCGCCGCACTCGACGGACCCGAACGCGATCGCCTGCGCCCGCAGCTGCCGCCCGATCGTGTCGGCCACCGACGGGCCGTCGATGAAGACCACCGAGTCTCAGTCGACCGCCTCGCGCTCGACCGCGGTGACCGTCGGGCGGATCCCGGTACGGCTGCCGTCGCCGGTGAAGACGGCCGCGCAGTCCTGCGTCGCACCGACCTCGGCGACCAGCGGCCCCTCGCAGGTCACCTCGACCTGGTCCGCACCCTCGCCGCTGATGCTGCCCAGGACGTCCGCCCCCAGCGCGTCCCGGTCGATCTCGGGCGCCGACGAGCCGACCGAGACGCTGCCCGAGCACGCGGCGAGCGGGAGCAGCAGGGCGAGGTCGGCCAGACGGGGTGCGCGGGGCAGGGTCACCAGCGCAGAGTCACACGCCCGACCGCCGAGATGACGCTCGCGGCGCGCCGAGATGACGCTCGCGGCGCGCCGAGACGACGTTCCCGGACACCGCGGCACGCCAGCGGACCGCCGACCGCGGCCCTGGCAGGCTGGGGCCATGTCCGTCATCAAGATCAACGCCATCACCGTGCCCGCCGGCTCCGGCGACGAGCTCGCCCACCGCTTCGCGGCTCGCGCGGGTGCCGTCGACGGCGCCGACGGGTTCGAGGGCTTCGAGCTGCTCAAGCCCACCGACGACCGCGACCAGTGGCTGGTGCTGACCCGCTGGCGCGACCAGGAGGCCTTCGACGCCTGGGTGGGCTCGCAGAGCTTCGCCGACGGCCACCGCTCCGCCGTCGAGCGCGCGGGCGGCGAGGCACCGAAGCCCGTGTCGACCCACAGCGAGGTCTGGTCCTACGAGACCGCGGGCGGCTCGACCCCGCGCTGACCGCGCACCGCAGGAGCAGCAGTGCCGTCACCGCGCCCACGCCGACCAGCACGAGCAGGGTCACCAGGACGAGCACCGCACCGGCGATCCCGACCCGCTCGGCCACCGCCCCGAACCGGACCTCGTGGCGCAGCGAGCGGGCGGTGGTTCGCCCGCCCCTCCACCTGGCGGCAGCGCTCGGCCTGGGCGGGGGGTCCAGGGCGCTGACGTCACGGCACCGTCACCGCGGGACGCCGGCCCCCGCGGGCCGGGTCAGACCGGTGCGCGCAGCAGCGGCGGGTGCAGCGAGGTCGCGGTGCCGGCCCGGTAGAGCCTCGCCGGCCGCCCACCGTCCCGGGCGGTCGTCTCCTCGGTCGCCTCCAGGAACCCGGTCGTCCCGGTCACCTTGCGGTGGAAGTTGCGCGGGTCCAGCGGCCGGTCCCAGACCACTTCGTAGACGCGGCGCAGCTCGCCGACGGTGAACTCGCGCCCGCAGAACGCGGTGGCCAGCGGGGTGTACTCGAGCTTGGCCCGGGCCCGCTCGACGCCATCGCGCAGGATCGCGGCGTGGTCGAAGGACAGCGCACCGGGGTCCTCCGCGGGCCGGTCGGCGAGGTCCGCGACCGGCTGCCACCGGGCGTCGGCGGCGTCCGTCCCGGCGACCGGGGCCGGCAGGTCGGCGGCCAGCGCGATGTAGGCGACCGTGACGGTGCGCATCCGCGGGTCGCGGTCGGGCGCGCCGTACGACCCCAGCTGCTCGAGGTGCACCTGCCCGGCGGTCACCCCGGTCTCCTCCGCCAGCTCCCGGCCGGCGGCGGCGGGCAGGTCCTCCTCGGGTCGCAGGAACCCGCCGGGCAGCGCCCACCGGCCCGCGTACGGCTCCTCGCCGCGGCGGACCGTCAGCGCCTGCAACCGGTCCTCCCGGACGGTCAGCACCACCAGGTCGACGGTGACGGCCACGCACGGGTAGTCGCTCATGGGCCGACCCTACCCCCTTCGCGTCATCTTGACGATTGCTGGTCGGCGCCTTATCGTCACAGTGACATCAACCGATCGAGAGGAAGACCGATGGCCGACATCGCCCGCTACCCGCTGGTCCGTCACCTGCGGGGCTCCAGCACCAGCCACGTCGAGCAGGTCCGCAACGGCCGGACCGTCCGCGCCGGCGTCGGGGCCTCGTTCTGGTTCCGCCCGCTGGGCGCCGTGCTGAACGAGGTCCCCGTCGACGACCGCGAGCTGCCGCTGCTGTTCCACGCCCGCACCAGCGACTTCCAGGACGTCACCGTCCAGGCGACCGTCACCTACCGGGTCACCGACCCGACCACGGCCGCGGGTCGCATCGACTTCTCGATCGGGCCCGACACCGGGCAGTGGCGCAGCACCCCGCTGGACCAGGTCGCCGGGATGCTGACCGAGAGCGCCCAGCAGTACGCGATCGACCTGCTGGCCACCGCGGACCTGCCCACCGCCCTGGCCTGGGGCGTCGGTCCGCTGCGCACGGCGGTCGCCGACGGCCTGGCCGGTGACCAGCGGCTGACCCAGACCGGGATCAGCGTGGTCGGCGTCCGCGTGGTCGCGGTCCGCCCCGAGCCGGAGGTCGAGAAGGCGCTGCGGACCCCCACCCGCGAGCAGGTCCAGCAGCAGGCCGACCGGGCCACCTTCGAGCGCCGGGCCGTCGCCGTCGAGCGGGAACGGGCGATCGGGGAGAACGAGCTGCAGACGCAGATCGAGCTGGCCCGGCGCGAGGAGCAGCTGGTGACCCAGCGCGGCACCAACGCACGCCGGGAGGCCGAGGAGGCCGCAGCCGCCGGCTCGGTCGCCGCCGAGGCCGCGGCCCGCCGTACCGTCCTGTCGGCCGAGGCCGGCGCGGCGAGCACCCGGCTGGCCGGCGCCGCCCAGGGCGAGGCGGAGGCCGCGCGGGTCGCGGCGTACGACGGGGTCGGCGACGCGGTGCTGCTCAGCCTCGCCGTCCGCGAGCTCGCGGCGAACCTGCCGAGGATCGAGACCCTGGTCCTCAGCCCCGACCTGGTCAGCACCGCGCTGGCCCAGCTGGGCGCGGGCAGGACGACGACATGAGCCTGAAGCCCCGCGTGGTGGTCGTCCACCGCCGCACGGAGTACGACGAGCTGGTCGCCGCCCACGGGACCCGCGGCCAGGCCGCGTTCTTCCTCGGCTCCCGCGGCCGCGACATCGCCGAGCTCGAGGACCGGCACCACCGGACGCAGGCGGCGATCGCCGACGCGGTCGCCGCCGTACCGGTGGAGTGGCGACACGGGAGCGTCGAGCGGGAGGACGTCTCGCGCTTCCTGTTCGCCCCGGAGGACGTCGTCGTGGTCGTCGGGCAGGACGGCCTGGTCGCCAACGTCGCGAAGTACCTCGAGGGGCAGCCGGTGATCGGGGTCGACCCCGAGCCCGGCCGCAACGCCGGCGTCCTGGTCACCCACGCGGCGCGCGACCTCGGCGAGCTGCTGCACGGCACCGGCCACGTCACCGAGCGCACGATGGTGCAGGCCTCGCTGGACGACGGACAGCGCCTCCTCGCGCTCAATGAGGTCTTCGTCGGTCACCCCACGCACCAGACCGCGCGGTACGAGCTCCGCCCGCCCGCCGCGGGCGGGGAGGCGCAGGCCTCGTCCGGGGTCATCGTGGCGACCGGGACCGGTGCGACGGGGTGGTGCTCGTCGGTGGCGCGGGAGCGGGGGAGCCGGCTGCCGATGCCGGCACCGGGCGAGCCCCGACTGGTGTGGTTCGTCCGCGAGGCGTGGCCGTCGCCGGCCACCGGCACCTCGCTGACCGAGGGCGAGCTGACCGGCACCGAGCTGGCGCTGACCGTCACCTCGGACCGGCTGGTCGCGTTCGGCGACGGGATCGAGACCGACGCGCTCACGCTGGGGTGGGGCCAGACGGTGCGGGTGGGGCGGGCGGCGACGGCGCTGCGGCTGGTGGCCTGAGCGGGCCGGCCCGGTCAGCCGGCTCCGGCCTCGGGGTGATGCCGCTCGTGCGAGCACGCGTTGCGCGCCACCGGAGCAGATCGGCCGGCCCGGGAGGGACCGGCGACCCTCGACGCGCCGGGAACCGCCTGCAGACACTGCGGGAATGAGCGGTAGCGGCGTCGTCACCCTGGTCGTCGTCGTCCTGCTCGCGGTGGCGTTCGACGTGACCAACGGGTTCCACGACTCCTCGAACTCCGTCGCGGCGCCGGTGGCCACGCGGGCGATGCGACCTGGCACCGCGGTGGCCCTGGCAGCGGTCTTCACGCTGCTGGGGCCGATCCTGGCCGGCACCGCGGTCGCCGACACGGTCGGCGGCCTCATCGACGTCGGGGCCGGGCAGACGCTGAGGATCCTGGCGGCCTCACTCGTCGCCGGCCTCACGTGGAACCTCGCGACGTGGTGGTGGGGGTTGCCGTCGTCGTCCTCGCACGCCCTCGTCGGGGGGATCGTAGGGGCCGGGGTCACGGTCGGCGGTCTCGGAGCCGTGCGGTGGGGAGGTGTCGACGGGTGGCGTCCGGTCGGGGTGGCCGGGGTCCTGGCCGTGCTGGCCGTCTCCCCCGTCCTCGGCGCGCTCGCCGGGT
The DNA here is from genome assembly GCA_038256225.1 of Propionibacteriales bacterium. GTDB lineage: Bacteria > Actinomycetota > Actinomycetes > Propionibacteriales > Nocardioidaceae > Nocardioides. The sequence continues at coordinate 8,039 of JBBSKO010000040.1, forward strand.
GGGTGGGCGGGCTCGTGGCCGGGCGGGCGCTGCGGCGCGCCCGTCGCGGCGTGACGCGGCCGATCCTGCGCGGTGAGTGGGTGACGTCGTCGGCCCTCGCCTTCGCGCACGGGACGAACGACGCCCAGAAGACGATGGGGCTCATCACCTTGGCCCTCGTGGCCACGGGCTCCATCTCGACGTTCGCGGTGCCCCTGTGGGTGAAGCTGGTCTGCGCGGGCGCACTCACCCTGGGCACGGCCCTGGGTGGGTGGCGGATCGTGCGCACCCTCGGTCGCGGCATCTACCGGATCCGGCCGGTCGACGGGCTGATGAGCCAAGCGTCGAGCGCGTTGGTCATCGGGGGTGCCGCGGCGTTCGGCGCACCGGTCAGCACCACGCACGTCGTCGCGTCGTCCGTGGTGGGCGTGGGCGCGCAGCGCCGGTGGAGGCACGTGCGCTGGCCGGTGGTGCGCGAGATCGGGTTGGCCTGGGTGGTGACCCTGCCGGCCTGTGCGGCTGTCGGCGCCGTGGTGGCCCTGGTGGGGAGGATGGTCCGGTGAGGAGGCACTGGTTCCTGCCGCACAGCCCCGACGTGATGGGGACGCTCGTCGCGCAGGCGGACGTCACCGTGGCCGGTGCCGTCGCCTTCGCCGCCTGGGCAGGCGGCGACCTCACCCAGGGGGCGCAGGTCAGAGCCAGTGAGCACCAGGCCGGCCAGCTCCGGCGGGAGCTGAGCGTCCAGCTCCGGGAGGCGTTCAGCACCCCGGTCGACCAGGAGGACCTGTTCACCTTGTCCGAGCGGCTCGACGCGGTCCTGAACGCCGCGACGAACGTGGTGCGCGAGGCCGACGGCAACGCGATCGAGCCGGACGCCGGGATCGCATCCATGGCCACCGAGATCCGGACGGGGGTGCAGCACCTGCGGACGGCGATCGCGCACCTCGCCACGGACGGCGACGTGGCCACGAGCGAGGCCGATGCGGCGGTGTCGTCCGCGCGACGGATGGAGAAGACCTACCGTGAGGCGATGCGAGGTCTCCTCGCCGTCGACGACCTCCGCGAGGTGGTGACCCGGCGCGAGTTCTACCGGCGCACGCTCGAGGTGGGTGAGCGCCTGACACGCGTGGCGGACCGGGTCTGGTACGCCGTGGTGAAGGAGGCCTAGGTGTGATGCCCAGCCACGGTGAGCGTCCGGCGGCGCGAGCCCGGGCGGCCTCGTCCCCCGTGACGGGAGGGCCCGGGACGGCCCGGAACTGGAGGTCCTGCGCGAGCACTGTCGGAACGAGGACAGCTCCTACGACCGGTTGCGCAAGACGATCACGGGCATGGCGCCGGCCGATCCCGCAGCGCACGGCGCTGCGTTCGTCGAGCAGATGAAGGCCTTCGCCGACATCGGCATCGACGAGGTCCACGTGATGCCGCCGGGCAACGATCCAGCCGCGATCGTCCGGGCCCCCGGCGAGCACGTGGTGCCCGGGCTCTCCGCGCTGTAGTCCGAGCACCGGTCGGCCTGCGCGGCCGCCCGCCTCCTGGCATGGACGCCGCCGCCGCCAGCCGGCACCTCACCGGGGCCTCGGGGGCGGCGGGGCCGGTCAGCTCGTCCCGGCGTCGAGCTCCCCGAACCCCTCCTCGACCAGCGTGCGGGCGGTGTCGACCGCCCGCTGCGCGTCGGGACCGGTGGCCGAGACCGTGATCTCGGTGCCCTGCTCGGTGCCGAGCGTGAGCAGCTCCAGCGAGCTGGCGCCGTCAGCCTCCCTCCCGTTCGCGGCGACCACGACCTCCGCGTCGAGCCGGCCGAGCGCGGTGGCCAGCCGGGCCGCCGGACGGGCGTGCAGACCGGTGGGGTTGACCAGGGTGAGCGTGACCGACGCCTCCGGCGGCGTGGGACCGCCGGCCTCGTCGGACGGTCCCGCTGCCGCGGGCTCGCCGAGGGCGCTCTGCTTCGGCGTGAGCGCGGCCTCCGCCTCCCGCGCCACGGTGGCGAGGTCGGCGCCACCCGCGGCGCGGACGACGGCCGCGACCAGGCCCTCGACCAGGGGCGCCGGGCTCAGCCGCACCTCGGTCCCGCCGAGGTCGGCGAGCTCGATCGCCAGCTCGGCGCTCATGACCGCCGAGCCGAGGTCCATCAGGACGAGCACGCCGTCGGGGCTCGCTGCCTCCGCCAGCGCCTCCGCCACCGCCGTGGCGTCGGTGCCGAGCCCGCCGTCGGCCCCGGCGGCGACCGAGACGGTGGGGCCGTCGTCGGCGGTCATCTGGGTCGCCAGCTCCACCACCGCGTCGGCCAGGGCACGGCTGTGGGAGACGACCACGATGCCGATCACGGCGACCCCGTCATGCGACGGCGTCCGCGAGGGCCTCGACCAGCATCGTGGCCGAGGCGGCGCCGGGGTCGGTGTGGCCCTTGCTGCGCTCTCCCAGGTAGCTCGCCCGCCCCTTGCGGGCCTCCAGCGGCGTGGTGGCCTCGCGCCCCTCCGCCGCCGCGTCGGCGGCCGCCCGGAGGCCGGCGGGAAGGCCGTCGCCGCGGCCCACCGCGTCGGCGAGGGCCTGGACCGCCGGGGTCAGGGCGTCGACCATGGTCTTGTCGCCCACGGTGGCCTTGCCCCGGGCCGCGAGGCCCTCGGCTCCCGCCCGGAGCATCCCGAGGACGGCCTCGGCGTCGAGGGTCTCGGCGTCCCCGGCAGCGGCGGCGGCCCGGAGGAAGAAGGTGCCGTAGAGCGGGCCGCTGGCACCGCCCACGGTGCTGACCAGCTTCATCCCCACGGCCTTGAGCAGGCTCGCTGCGGTGTCCGGGGCGTCGTCGGCGTCCACGAGCGCCATCACCGCATCCATCCCCCGGGTCAGGTTCGTGCCGTGGTCGGCGTCACCGATGGCGGCGTCCAGCTCGGTGAGGTGGTCGCGGTGCTCGTGCACCGCGTCGCGGAAGGCGCCCAACCAGGCCACGAGCTGCGCCTGCGTCAGGGACTGCGTCATCTCTCAGGCCCCCCACCGCAGGCCCGGGGTGCTCACCGGGGCGTCCCAGAGGCGCACCATCTCCTCGTCGGCGGCCAGCAGGGTGAGCGAGGCGCCCGCCATGTCGAGCGAGGTGATGTAGTTGCCCACCAGGCACCGGGCGACCTCCACGCCGGCGCTCGTGAGCAGCCTGGTCACCTCGCCGTACATCAGGTAGAGCTCGATGAGGGGCGTGCCGCCCATGCCGTTGAGCAGGGCGATGGTGGGGCCCGTGGTGAAGTCGTGGTCGGCGAGCACCGGGTCGACCAGCTGCCGGGCGATCTCAGAGGCACCGGTCAGCGCCTCGCGGTGGCGTCCGGGCTCCCCGTGGATCCCGACACCGACCTCGATCTCGTTCTCCGGGAGGTCGAAGGTGGGCCTGCCTGCGGACGGCACCGTGCAGCTGGTCAGCGCGATCCCCATGGACCGGCCCCCGTCGCTCACCCGCTGCGCCAGGCTCTCGACGGCGTCGAGGTCCTGGCCCTCCTCCGCGGCCGCTCCCACGATCTTCTCCAGGAGCACGGTGACACCGACGCCGCGGCGACCGGCGGTGTAGGTGGAGTCCTCGACCGCGACGTCGTCGCGGGTGACGACCGTACGGACGTCGACGCCGCTGTCGGCCGCGGCCATCTCGCCGGCCATCTCGAAGTTCATGACGTCGCCGGTGTAGTTCTTCACGATGTGCAGCACGCCTGCGCCGCGGTCCACGACCGTGGTCGCCTCGACCATCTGGTCGGGCGTGGGTGAGGTGAACACCTCGCCCGCGCACGCGGCGTCGAGCATGCCCGGTCCGACGAACCCGCCGTGCAACGGCTCGTGTCCCGATCCGCCACCGGAGATCAGCGCGACCTTCCCGTCGGACTTGGCCCGGGCCCGGTAGACGATCCGGTGCTCGTGGTCCACCCGCAGCTCGGGGTGCGCCGCCTCGACCCCGCGCAGGGACTCGGCCAGGACGTCGGCGGGATCGTTGATGAGCTTCTTCACGACGGGCTCCCTCAGCATGGTGGGGCACGGTGCGGCGGCGCCGGCACCAGGTGATCCACTCTTGGCCGCCGGCACTCGGCACGTCAAGAGGCGACAGGCACCACGACCGCCCCGCGCCACCCGCCGGTCTACTCGAGGCCGGCCATGCGGGAGCCGGCCCGGGCGAGGAGCGAGGTGCGGCTTGAGCCGCGGGCCTCCTCCCACCGGTCGGCGGTCGCGAACAGGCGGTACGCCCCGCGGATGCCGAGCCACCGCAGCGGCTCGGGCTCCCAGCGCCCGGAGTCGTGGTCGTTCCAGGGCAGCGCGGTCAGCGCCGTGCTCCGGCCGTGCAGACGGTCAAGCAGGGTGCGCGCGGCGAGGTTGGTGGCGGTGACGCCGTGGCCGGCGAACCCCCGGGCGACGCCGGTGCGGGTCGCGGGGTCGTGCAGGACGCCGGCGCACCAGTCGCGGGTGACGCCGATGACCCCGCGCCAGGCGTGGGCGAGCGGCAGGTCGTGCCCGGGGAAGAAGGAGTGCAACCGCCTCTCGAGCGCCGCCAGCGTCCGGGCGTCGACCTCGCCGTCACCGGGCAGTCCCGAGCCGAAGGCGTACGGCGTGCCGCGGCCACCGATCAGGATCCGGTCGTCGGCGGTGCGCTGGCAGTAGACAAAGGTGTGCGCCGCGTCGCCCAGGCACTCACGCGCATCCCAGCCGATCTGCTGCCAGGTGGCCTCCGGCAGCGGCTCGGTGACCACGACCGCCGAGCTCACGGGCACCACCTCACGCCCGCCGAGGAGCGCCGGGGTGTAGGCCTCGGTGCAGACCGCGGTGTGGGTGGCCCGTACCGACCCCCTGCTGGAGCCGACCGTCCCGGCGGAGAGGGAGGTGACCCGGGCCTGCTCGCAGATGGTCACCCCGTGCTCCCGCAGCACCTGGGCCAGTCCCCGGACCAGCGCGCCGGGGTCGATCCGGGTGGTCACCGGCAGCAGCAGACCACCCCGCGCGCCGTCGACCGCGAGGCGCGCGCGGACCTCGGGCCCGTCGAGCAGCCACACCTCCTCCTCGCGGAACCCGTGACGCAGGTGCCCCTCCCGCACCCCGCGCAGACGCGCGAGCCCGGCCTCGGTGCGGGCCACCGAGAGCTGCCCCCCACGCACCTGGTCGGCCTCGATGCCCTCGCGCTCCATGACCGCGAGGCACTCCCCGACGGTGTCCGTCATCGCCCGCTGGAAGTCGACGACGGCCGGGGCGCCGTCGCGGCGGGCGTACACCGCGCGGTTGCCGGGCAGGAGCGGCGACATCCAGCCGCCGTTGCGTCCCGACGCGCCGTACCCGACCTGCTCGGCCTCCAGCACCACCACGCGCGTGCCCGGGTCACGACGCACGGCGTAGTAGGCGGTCCAGAGCCCCGTGAGGCCGCCGCCGACGACCACCAGGTCCGCGGTGGGCGGCACCTCGGCCAGCGGCACGACCGACGGGTGCCGCCGCATCCAGTGCGACACCTCGCCGTTGCGCGGACGCACCGGATCAGTAGTACCAGGGGTAGTCCGACCAGTCCGGCTCGCGCTTCTCCAGGAACTGGTCGCGGCCTTCCTGTGCCTCGTCGGTCATGTAGGCCAGGCGGGTGGTCTCGCCGGCGAAGAGCTGCTGGCCGACCAGGCCGTCGTCGATCAGGTTGAAGGAGTACTTCAGCATCCGCTGGGCGGTGGGCGACTTGCCGTTGACCAGCCGGCCCCACTCCAGGGCGGTCGCCTCGAGCTCGGCGTGCGGGACGGCCTTGTTGACGGTGCCCATCTCGACGCCCTCGGCGGCGGTGTAGGTCTGGCCGAGGAAGAAGATCTCGCGGGCCCGCTTCTGCCCGACCTGGCGGGCGAGGTACGCCGAGCCGAACCCGCCGTCGAAGGACCCGACGTCGGCGTCGGTCTGCTTGAACCGCGCCTCCTCGGCGCTGGCCAGGGTCAGGTCGCAGACG